>DAINCA010000067.1:6411-8525 GCA_036732645.1 Allosphingosinicella sp. | reverse complement strand
GCCGATCTCCGGCAGATCTGGTCCGGCGCCCCTGTCGAACTTCATGCGGACGCATGGCAGGCCATCGATGCGTCGGCGTCGGCCGTCGGCCGAATTCTAGACAGCGGCCGAACCGTCTACGGCATCAACACCGGCTTCGGATTGCTCGCCCAGACCCGGATTCCCGCCGACCGGCTCGAGGAGCTTCAGCGCAACCTCATCCTTTCGCACAGCGCCGGACTAGGCGAGCCGCTCGATCCGCGCATCGTCCGTCTGATGATGATATTGAAGGCGATCGGTCTTGGTCGAGGCCATAGTGGTGTCCGCCGCGAGCTGGTCGATCATCTTCTCACTTTGGTGTCCGCGAACGCGCTTCCGATCATCCCCAGCCAGGGCTCGGTCGGTGCCTCGGGCGACCTCGCGCCGCTCGCCCACATGAGTGCGGCCTTGATCGGTGAAGGCGAAATCGACCTCGACGGGGAAAGACTGCCCGCCGGAGACGCCTTGCGCTGGCTCGGCCTCGAACCGTTCGTCTTGGGCCCGAAAGAAGGGCTCGCCTTGATCAACGGCACCCAGGCGTCGACCGCGATCGCGCTCGACGTATTGTTCACCGCAGAACGGGTGTTCGGCGCCGCCTTGATCGGCGGCGCACTGTCGCTCGATGCGTTCAAGGGCACCGACGTCGCGTTCGACGCGAGGATCCACGAAGCCAGGGGGCAGCCGGGCCAGGTCGCTGTCGCAGAAGGCCTCCGGCGCCTCTTGGCGGGTAGTGAAATCCGCGAGTCCCATTCGCAATGCGACCGCGTCCAGGACCCCTATAGTTTCCGCTGCCAGCCTCAGGTGATGGGCGCCGTCCTCGATCTGCTTCGCAATGTCGCGCGAACGCTCGAGATCGAAGCCAATGCCGTGAGCGACAATCCCTTGTTGTTCGGCGACGACGCCTTGTCCGGGGGAAACTTCCACGCCCAGCCGATCGCCTTTGCGGCCGACATCATGGCGATCGCCTTGTGCGAAATCGGCTCCATCTCCGAGCGCAGGCTGGCGGTTCTGATCGATCCCAAGATGAGCGGCCTGCCGCCCTTCCTGGTCGAGGATAGCGGCGTCAATTCCGGCTTCATGATCGCTCAGGTGACTGCGGCCGCGCTCGTTTCGGCGAATAAGAGCCTCGCTTTCCCGGCGAGCGTCGACACGATCCCGACTTCCGCCGGACAGGAAGACCATGTCTCGATGGCCACCCACGGGGGCCTCAAGGCGCGGCGGATCGCGCGCAACGCCGCCGGCGCCGTCGGCATCGAGTTGCTCGCCGCCGCCCAGGGCTTGGATTTCCACAAGCCGCTCAAGACGTCGCCATTGCTCCAGACCGCTATCACCGCGATCCGGGCGAACGTCCCTTTTTATGATTCCGACCGCTATCTCAGCGGTGACCTGGAATGGGCAAAGGCCGCCGTGCTGGACGGCGGCCTTTCCGAAGACATCGAATCCTTGTTGTTCAGGGCCGAGCCCTAGAACATCCCGCCGTAGACGATACGGTTGGCGATCTGACCGATGACGATGAAGACTATGATCGCGAGAACCAGGGTCGCCACGAAATAGGGCACCCTCTTGTCCTCCGGAGTCTTCATCAGGACCGGAAGACCCTGATAGAGCAGATAGAGGCTGTAAATGCCGCCGACGAGCGCGAGGATCGCGAGCTGCGGAAGCACCAGGACGATCCCTGCCAGCCATGCCGCAGTCGGATAATAAGCCGCGACCTTGAACGCCTGGATCTGGTTCTTCTGCGAGTTGAAGGTCGGCGCGAGCCCATCGATGATCAAGGCCATGATGTAAACGGAAGCCAAAGCCAGCAAATACTGGACGACGGCGCCGGCAATGATCGAGCCGGTCGAAATTCCGAACGACAGGCCCGGGATCGAGAGTCGCGGAACGAACAACAACATGCCGATCAGGAACGCCACGGCCGGAATCGCCGCAAGGATCATCACATAGCCGGTATAGAGGCCGCCGATGGTGGCGGGCTCCCGATCGATGACCGCCCATTCTTCCTTGGGCTTCATGAGAATGTCCCTGGCGCGATCGACGAGCCCCTTGGACCCCGTTGCGGTCGGAACGGTCTCACGCGACGGATCGACCTTTGG
>DAINCA010000067.1:0-6311 GCA_036732645.1 Allosphingosinicella sp. | reverse complement strand
GCCGCGCCTTGCCTCGAACCTGAAGAACCGCTCATATACGGTCCGAAGTGGGGCAAGAATGAACCTCCGTCACATCGAGATCTTTCACGCCGTCTACGTGAACGGTTCGGTCAGCGCGGCCGCGCGGGCGCTCAACGTCTCGCAGCCGTCGGTGTCGAAGATGCTCAGGCACGCCGAAAGCCTGCTCGGTTTCCCCCTCTTCCATCGCGCCAATGGCGGCCTCGTGCCGACCGAGGATGCGCACAGCCTGTTCAACGATGTCCGTGACATCCAGGATCGCGTGCACGCGCTTCGCGAGGCCGGCCGCAACATTCGCCGGGGTTCGGGCACGTTGCGAATCCTCGCTTTGCCTTCTTTGGCGCTGGAAGCGATCCCGACCGCGGTCTCGCAATTCCTGGACGGACACCCGGACGTCAGGTTCGATCTCCAGACGGTCCATCACGACGATCTGCTGCGCAAGCTTCACGAACGCGAGACCGACATCGCCATCGCCTATCAGCTGCCGGCTTCGGCCCCGATCACCCAGCTGTGGCTCGGCGAGGGCGAGCTCGTCGTGCTCTATCGCGAGGAGGACATGCCCGATGCGCCGCCGAGCCTGGAACTGAGCCGCTTATGTGGCCATCGCTTCATCAGCCTCGCCGCCAGCGGACCGCTTGGTCAGCTTTTCACGCAGGAGCTCGAGCGAACTTGCGTCGAGCTCGACGAGGCCATCTCCGTTCGCACATTCTACATGGCCGGCGCTCTCGTCCGGCAGGGCGTCGGGATGACGGTGGTCGACAGCCTGACGGCGCAGTCATGCCTCGCTCCCGGTCTGTCGATCAGGCCGCTTCGTCCGCGGATCACTTTCGACATCTTCGCCATGTATCTGATCAACCGACCGCCCGGGGCACTGGCCGATGACTTCCTCAAGACCCTGAAGCGGGTGCTCGATACTCCATAGCGCCCGGCTATGCCGGGCCCCTCTCTGACTATGCCGCTCCGCATCGGCGCGCGGTTAGGTTCGAGTGCACATGATCCCGGCGCCCTTTCTTCTCTATCTCGGCCACAGCAAGGATCCGCTTGCGGTGAAGACGTCGCGCGGAGTCGCGACCTTCCGCGGCGACGATTGCCTTGGCGAGTTCCGCCACGACGATTGCCCATTGACGCTCGGTCTGCCTAGGCTCGGCCTGGAAGAAGCGGTCGCGGCCGGGGCGCGAACCCTCATCCTTGGGATTGCCGGCGCAGGCGGAAAAGTCGGCGCCGATCTGATCGACGATGCGGCGGCCGCGCTGGAAGCGGGCCTGAACGTCGCCTCCGGTCTTCACGAACGCCTCCGCGACCAGCCTCGCCTGGCGAAGCTTGCTGCTGCCCGTGGCCTGACCCTGTTCGATGTCCGCGACCCGCCTCCCGGTCTGGCCGTCGGCACCGGATTTGCCCGGCCGGGACGCCGGCTTCTCACCATCGGCACCGATTGCTCCGTCGGCAAGATGTACGCCGCTCTCGCTTTGACCCGCGGCCTGCGCGAACGTGGGGTCACCGCCGACTTCAGGGCCACCGGCCAGACGGGAATATTGATCGCCGGCGAAGGCGTCGCCGTCGACGCGGTCGTCGCCGATTTCATCTCCGGCGCCATCGAGCAACTGACTCCCGCGCGCGACGATGGCGGCTGGGACCTGATCGAAGGCCAGGGATCGCTCTTTCATCCTTCCTTCGCCGGCGTCTCGCTTGGCCTCCTCCATGGCGCACAGCCCGAAGTCCTGATCTTGTGCCATGAGCCCGGACGGGCTCACATGCGCGGCATCCCCGGCCGTCCCCTTCCCGAGATCGCTCACTGCCTGGAACGCAATATCGAGGCGGCTCGATTGACCAGTCCCGCCGTTCGTGCGGCGGGAATCTGCCTGAACACCTCGGCCATGGACTCGGAAACCGCCGAGCGCCTCTGTGCGGTCATCGAGACGCAGACGGGAATTGCGTGCACCGATCCCGTCCGTTTTGGAGTCGAGTCCGTCATCGACCAGATCCTATGTTCCGAACCGTCCGATCTGAGCACGAATTTTTCCCGCTGAACGCGCCATTCCGGATCTCCCGGGGCGTGAAGACGGCGGCGGACGTGGTGACGGTCACGATTTCCGAGGACGGGATATCAGGTCGCGGCGAAGCGGTCCCTTATCCGCGATACGGCGAAAGCGTGGAGTCCAGCCTCGCGGCGGTCGAGTCCGTCCGCGATCTGATCGAGCGAGGCGGGGGCCGCGACGTCCTGCTCGACGCTCTCCCGGCCGGAGCGGCGCGCAATGCTCTGGATTGCGCCTTATGGGATCTGGAAGCCCGGCTCACGGGCCGCGACGTCCAGGAGATGATCGGGGGGCAGCCGATCGGACCGATTGCGACCGCTTTGACGGTCGCACTCGACATGCCGGCTGCGATGGCCGACGCGGCGATGGCCGCAGGAGACGTGCCGATCCTGAAGGTGAAGGTCGATGCCCGCGACCCGGAAGCCCAGATCCGCGCCGTCCGCAAATCGGCCCCGGGCGCCATCCTGATCGTCGACCCCAACGAAAGCTGGGACTTCGACCTGCTGGATGCCATGCAGAGTGTGCTTGTCGAGGAAAAGGTTTCCCTGCTCGAGCAGCCGGTGCCGGCCGGCGAGGACGAATTTCTTGAAGATTTCGCTCCGGCCGTGCCGATCTGCGCCGATGAATCGATCCACGTCGCCGCGGACCTCGCGATCGTCGCGCGCCGCTATCAGGCGGTGAACGTGAAGCTCGACAAGACAGGGGGCCTCACGGCCGCTCTCGTCCTCGCGCGGGAGGCGCGGGCCATGGGCTTGGGCCTCATGACCGGCTGCATGATCAGTTCGTCGCTTTCGATCGCGCCGGCGCTTCATCTCGCCGCGATGTCCGATTTCGTCGACCTTGACGGTCCCTTCTGGCTCCGGGAGGATCGGCCCGGCGGCGTCGGTCGAGACGGGGGCTACATCATTCCGCCGTCCGCCGGCTTCTGGGGAACGCGATGAAGTTCAGGTGGAAGATCGCATTTCTGCTGTCGGCGGCGGCCTCTGCGGGTACGGCTGGCGCGACCCGTGAACCCGTCGACCTGATCATTCGGGGCGGGACGATCTACACCGGGTCGAGCGCACCGTTCGTCGGCGACGTGGCGGTGGCGGGCGATCGGATCGCCGCGGTGGGCCGCCGACTGCGTAACCCGGCGCGGCGGATCATGGATGCGCGCGGGCTGATCGTCGCACCGGGCTTCATCGACCCGCACACCCATCTCGCCGAGCCGCTCGCTTCCGACGATGCGCAGGTGCGGCTGGTGGCGGGTTTCCTGATGCAGGGCGTCACCACCGCCTTCATCGGCAATGACGGCATCGGCAATCCGGACATCGCGTCCGTCCTGGATCGGGCGCGTACGGCGCCGGTCGGGATCAATTATGCCGCTTATGTCGGTTTCGGGCCGGTGCGCCGGGCCGAAGTCGGAGACACCGACCGGCCGCCGACGGCGGCGGAACTGGCGCGGATGCGGGCGATGGTCGCGAGCGCGATGTGCCAGGGCGCGCTCGGCTTCTCGACCGGTCTGTTCTATGCGCCGCAGAACTTCGCGAGAACGGACGAAGTGGTGGCTTTGGCGCGCGAAGCCGGGCTTCGCGGCGGTGTGTACGACAGCCACATTCGCGACGAATCCTCTTATTCGATCGGACTGGCCGCTTCGATCGACGAAGCGATCGCGGTCGGCCGCCAAGCCGGACTGCCCGTCAACATTTCGCACATCAAGGCGCTCGGTGTGGATGTTCACGGTCAGGCCGCGAATATCATCCAGCGCATCGAGGCGGCGCGCCGGGACGGCCAGCGGATAACCGCCGATCAATATCCCTGGTCGGCCTCCGGAACGACCTTGATGGCGGCGCTCGTTCCCAACTGGGCCCAGGATGGTGGCCGCGCGCAATTGCTGAGGCGCCTCGACGACCCTTCGCTGGCGCAGCGCCTGCGGGCCGAAATGGCCGATAATCTGCGGCGGCGCGGCGGCGCGACCGAATTGCTCATAACAGGGGGCCCCAATCGCGGGCGCACGCTCGCCGATGTGGCCGGGGCGGACGACCCCGTTGCGACAGCGATCCGCCTCATTCGCGAATCCGACCGGCCGGTCGCTTCGTTCAACCAGACCGACTCTGATATCGAGCTGTTCATGCGCCAACCCTGGGTGATGACAGGATCCGACGCGACCAATGGCCATCCCCGAGCTTATGGCAGCTTCGCCCGCCTCTACGGCGAATATGTCAAACGGCGCGGCGTTTTGAGCCTGCGCGAATTCATCGAGCGCAGTTCGACCCGAACCGCGGAGACGTTCGGGCTGGTCGATCGCGGCCGGATCGGCCCCGGCGCCTTTGCCGACATTGTGGTCTTCGACCCGCGCACTTTTTCCGCCCGCGCCACCTACGAGCTTCCGAACCTGCTCGCCGCCGGCGTTCGAACCGTCTTGGTCAACGGAGTCGCGGCGGTGGAAGATGGCGCTCTGACCGGGGCGGCGGCTGGACGGGGCCTGCCGCGTCAACCGACCGCCGGGACATGCCCATGAACCTGCTTCGCGCCTGGATTGCGATCCCGCTCTGGAAGCGGGTCATGGTCGCTCTGGCCCTCGGCCTCCTGTTCGCGCTCGTCTGGCCCTCGGCAACGCCTTACGTGCAGTTCCTGGGCGATCTCTTCGTCCGCGCCATCCGGATGCTGGTCGTACCGATCGTGCTGGTGACGATCGCGGCCGGGATCACGATGCTCGGCGACCCGAAAAGGATTGGTGGCATTGGCGGTCGGACGATCGGCCTGTTTGCCTTCACGACGGCGATTGCGGTTTCGATCGGAATGGCGGTGGCGACCTTGATCCGCCCGGGAGAGGGCGCGCCGCTTGGAACCGCGGAGCCGCACGGGATCGGCGTTCCGCCCACGCCTTACGAGCAACTGGTCGGGATCGTTCCGGTCAACATCTTCGAAGCGCTCGCCAAAGGCGACATGCTGGCGATCATCTTCGTCGCGATCCTGCTCGGAATCGGCACTTTGGTCGCTGGCGAAGCCGGTCGTCCGTTCGCTGCCTTGCTCCAGTCGGCGACGGCCGTCCTGCTCAAGATCGTCGGAATCGTCATGGAGGCAACGCCGTTCGGCGTCTTCGCTCTCATCGCCAACGCCGTCGCCATTAATGGTGCGGCCGTGTTCGTCAATGTCGGCTGGCTCGCGCTGGCGGTCGTATTGGGATCGGCAATCCAGATCCTGCTCGTCCACAGCCTGTTGTTGAGGTTCGTCTCCCGGGTGCCGGTGCTTCGCTTCTACCGAGGCATCTTCGATGCTCTGGCGGTCGCCTTCTCGACTGCGTCGAGCTCGGCGACGTTGCCCGTGGCGATGCGCGTGGCGGAGAAGAATGTCGGCGTCGGCCGGCCGATCTACTCGACCGTGCTTCCGCTCGGAGCGAGCATCGGCAAGGACGGCACCGCCATGTATGTCGGCCTGCTCAGCCTGTTCAGCCTGCAGGCACTCGGCGTCGCGATGACTCCGACGACTTATGGCTTCGTACTCCTGACCGGGGCGCTCGCCGCATTCGGAACGGCACCGGTGCCGTCGGCGTCCTTGTTCATGCTGGCGGCGGTCCTGTCATCGGTGGGCGTGCCGCCCGAGCAGACGGCACTGGTGGTCGGGTTCGTGCTTCCGTTCGACCGTCTTCTCGACATGACCCGGACGGTGCCCAGCGCGTCGGCGAACCTGACCGTCGCGACGACCGTCGCCCGCTGGGAAAAGGAACTCGACGACAACGTTCTTCAGCAGCGAACAGATGACGTTGATCGATCCTGATGCCTGGCGCCGCGACGGTTATGCCGTCGTCCGAAGCTTTTTCACCCGCGACGAGATCGGGGCGATCGGTGACGAGATCGATCAGGTCCACGCCGAGGGCGTCGCTCACGGCCGAAGCTTTCGTCACGGCAATCTCTTTTACAAGATCGCCCAGCGCGAGAACGGACCCGTTGTGCAGATGGTGCAATGGCCCGCTTACCACCGGCCGGCGCTCGATGCCGTGCGGCTCGATCGCCGCTTCGCGGCCTTGCTGGAGCCCTTGATCGGTCGCGACATCAAGCAGATCATCAACCAGATCCACTGGAAGGCGCCCGGCGCAGCGGGCGACTTTGCGTGGCATCAGGATTCACGCTTCCGGCTGCCTGCGGAATGTTATCGCAATTTGGCGACCTCCTACGTCCAGACCGGTCTCGCGGTCGACATGCGCCGACTCTAATCCGGAGGCATGTCGTTCGTGCCGCGACTTCACCTGTAGGGCGACCTCAGTCTCGACTATTTGGC
>DAINCA010000066.1:0-8846 GCA_036732645.1 Allosphingosinicella sp. | reverse complement strand
AGCTCGAGCCCCGAATGATAGTAGCTGTTCGGTTCGCGATCCTGATCGTGCGAATGAATCAGCAGGATCGTGCGCCCTGAGCCGCTTGCCAGAGCACGCGCCTGCGGATTGACTGAATAGCCGAGTTTTTCAACTGCTCGCCTGACCTTCTCGCGTGTCTCCGCACGAACATTCGGCTCGTTGTTGAGCACCCGGGAAACGGTGACCCGTGCAACACCGGCCGCTTCCGCGACGTCGTCGATGGTTGAATTCCGCTGATTCACCAGGACAGCATGGCGAATGACATGCAAATGGACAACGCGGCTTCTAGGTTGTCACGATAGCCGGCGCTGGAAGGCCTAGACATCCCCAAAGGCAACCGAGCGGACGATCGGAGAGTGAACGAGAACCGCCGTCTGGGGTGGACGGTAGCAACCGTCAATCAGATGCTCGACACCTATCAAGCAATGACCGCTTCCTTAAGCGACTCAGCCGTGGCCAAAATTGGAACGGAGAGCGCGCTGATTGCGGAATGAGGTGCGGAATGGGTTGTGGATAACTAGCTAGGTGCTGGCTGGGGCGGCAGGATTCGAACCTGCGAATGCCGGTACCAAAACCACTATGCCGTTTGACCGGCCAGCCGAAAACCGCAGGGATCTGCGGGTAAGAAACAGAATAAAAGAGTTCTGTTTCAGGTCAAGTATTATTCAGTCCACGGGTGAGTACATCAACACGTACCGGTATTTCATCCGAATTGCCAGCGTGTCTATCGCGTTTCGACTGCTGCACTGGTCGGCCCAGCCTCCTGGCAAATCGAGCCAGCGCCGCGCAGTCGAAGGCCAACACCTGCGTCCTCGCTCGACCGGGACAGCGTCAATGACTCCTGCTCCAAAGCAGCCGTAACGCTGAGCAGCATCTTCCAGGCGGGGTCGGAGAAGAGCGGGCGCAAAGTACCGCTTCCGGTCGGCTGAAGTGCGCGGCCCGCCCCGGCCCGCGACCGGCGGAACGACGCGCATGAGCGCGCACAAACCCCACCCATGTGCTTGCACAGACCAGCTGTTGCGCGCTTATGATGTTCCTCTACCAGAAACCGAGAGTGAGGCCTTCTTGAACATCCGTGGCGCCCTGCTTCTCCCATTGCTTTCGCTGTCCGCCTGCGCGACTGGCGCCGATCACCCCCCAACTAACAGTGCGCGAAAGCCGGCTAGGGATGCCGAAATGCGGACGATTCAATCGATCCAGAGAGTCCGCGAGCTCAACCCCTTCCTCAACGCCGTCATTGCCATCGATCCAACGGCTCTCGACCAGGCACGGAGCATTGACGCCCTCGGCCGCTCCGGCCCGCTCGCGGGCCAGCCGGTCCTCATCAAGGACAATATCGACACGCTCGGCCCATTGCCCACCACCGCCGGTAGCCTCGCGCTTCTCAACAATGTGACGAACCGAGACGCGCCTCTGGTCGCACGGCTACGCGTCGCGGGCGCGGTAATTCTCGGCAAGACCAATCTCTCGGAATGGGCGAACATTCGCGCGAGCAGCTCGATCTCCGGATGGAGCGCGGTCGGGGGTCAGGTCCGTAATCCATATGCGCTCGACCGCAACCCGTGCGGGAGCTCGAGCGGCAGTGCCTCCGCGGTTGCTGCAGGCATGGTCCAGCTCGCCATTGGAACGGAGACCGACGGGTCGATCACCTGCCCCGCCGCGATCAACGGCATCGTCGGCTTCAAGCCCACCGTTGGCCTCGTCAGCCGGACGCACATCGTGCCGATCAGCCACAGCCAGGACACGGCCGGGCCGATGGCAGCGAGCGTCCGCCAGGCGGCCGACCTGCTGTCGGCGATTGCTGGGAGCGACCCCAAGGATCCCGCGACGGTCGAAGCAGACCGGCGAAAGACCGACTATTCCGCCTCGCTCGACGCGGGTTCACTCGAGGGCAAACGCATCGGCGTGATGCGCTTCGCGTCCGGCTTCGGCACCGACGCGGCGTTCGAGACCGCGCTCTCGGTGCTGCGCCAGCGGGGCGCAACCCTCGTGGAAATCAGCAAGTTCGACGACAGCGCCATCGGAAAGAACGAGTTCACCGTCCTCCTGACCGAGCTTAAGGCCGGCATGGCCGAATACCTGCGGGGCAGCCCGGCTGCGATCCCCGTTCGTACCCTCGCCGACCTGATCGCGTTCAACAAGGCGCACATGGAGGTCGAGATGCCGCTGTTCGGCCAAGACACCTTCGAGCTCGCCGAAAAGACGAAGGGCCTCGATGATCCATCCTACAAGTCTGCCCGGGCGACGAGCCTGCGCGCTGCTGGAAGGAACGGGATCGACCGATTGCTCAAAGAGAATGACGTGATCGCCCTCGTCGGCCCGACCATGCCGCCAGCCTGGAAGATCGACGCGGTGAACGGCGACCAGATCGCGGGCGGCGGCGCGGGCTCACTCGCCGCCGTGGCCGGCTATCCGCATCTCACCGTCCCAATGGGGCTGGTCAAAGGGCTGCCAGTGGGCCTCAGCTTCATTGGGCCCAAGTGGAGCGATTCGCTGTTGCTGTCCCTCGGCTATGCCTATGAGCAGGCGCGGGGGCCGTTTGCCTCGCCGAAACTGCAGCGGTCCGTTGAGGAAAGCCCAGCGATCGCGCCTTATTTGCGGCCGATGAGCGCGCAGTAGCGTCCGCGCCACGAAGCGCAGCCTTGCAGAGGCCGGTCGGCTGTTCGCGCTTGCAAGCGCTAGTTGTCGACGGCGCCGACTCTTGGGGTGGATGCACGCGTGCAGAACCAGAAGATCAGGCTGCCGACGGCCACGACGATCCCCGCGATGAGCACATTTTCGAGCGTCGAATGGCTCATCAGCCAGAGCGTCAGCACGAAGCCGAGCAAAGGGATGACCGGACCTCCCGGGAGCCGGAACTGCCCTTCGTGGCGGGGGATGGTCCGCTCAATCGTCGGCAGCGAGGCAATGCACAGGGCATAGGTCACCAGGCGCACGAAGGTACTCAGGGTGACCAGCCAGACATAATGCTGCCCGACGGCCATGGCGAGGCTGAAGAAGCCGCAGACCAGGATCGAGTTGACCGGCACGCGGGTCCTCGGGTGCACCTGCCCGAGCCATGCCGGAAGGCTTCCATCTCGGGCGAGCGCGAACGTCACGCGAGGCGCCGTCAGCAGCGACGTGAGACTTCCTCCCCCGACGGAAAAGGCGACGCCAATGGCCAGCACCACGGCGCCTGCGGGGCCCATCAGCCGCCGCGCGATCTCGACCAGCGGCGCGTCGCTGCCGCCAAGGTCGGGGCCGACCGAAACAAGAATGAGCTGGATGAGCGCGTAGCAAACCGAGATGGCCACGACGGTCCCGACCAGCGCCCGCGGAATCTCGGACTTGGCGTTGCGGGTCTCGCCCGCACTGATCAGGCTGAACTCGAACCCGATGAACGCATACATGAGGACGAGCATGGTCTCGCCGAGAGGGCCCGCCCGCAGCATCTCGGCCCCGGCGATGGTGCTCCACTCGACCGAGGGGAAGCCGACGAGGATCAGGAGTATCAGCGGGGCCAGCTTGACGATGCTGATGAGGTAGATGCCCGCCATTCCCGCCCGCATCCCGGCTGCGTTCAGGGCCGTCGCCAGCGCGATATAGGCGGTGATCGCCGCTACCCGCGGAGCGCCGCCGGCAAGGGACGGCAGCACGGCCGCCGCATAACTGACGATAAGGTTTGCGCTGGCTGCAATCGCCGCGACACGGCTGACATAGATGAGGAGGCCGGTCTGGAACCCGACGAAGCGTCCGAAGGCGTGGGTCGTGTAGACGACCGGTCCGCCGGTGATGTCGAAGAAGCTCGCAGCGCGCGCGAGGCTCAGCGCGACGAACAGGATGAGGATCCCGCAAAGGACGAACACCCACGGGCTGAAGGCCCCCGCCTGCGCGAGGGCCACCGCCGGCAGCGCGAAGATGCCCGAGCCGATCACCCCGTTCATGGCGATGGTGGCGACGCCGATCTTGCCGATCTCGCGGCGAAGAAGGGAGTCGGACGTCGCCTCGGGTGTCACGCGGGAAGCTCCTTGTAGCCGTTCGAGGTGACGATCAGTCCGACCCTGTCGCCGGCGTGAAGCGTTCCCTGCCGAAGCAGCTGCTCAAGGCCGGTGAGCGTCGCCGCCGACGACAGTTCGGCGTAGCAGCCGTGCCGTGCGAGGCGCGCCTGGTCGCGGGCAACGATCCCGTCATCGACGACGACCGCGCCGCCCCCGCTCGCCTGCACCGCTTCGACGGCCTGGTAGGTGACCGTCGATCCCCCGATCGACACCAGCGAGGTGCTCCCCGGAAAGGATCCGGTGATCGGCTCGCCATCCAGCACCCGCCGGATCCGGGCGAAGGGTTCGACCGCGAACAGGCGTGGGACCGAGGCGGCCAGGCCGGCCTCGCGAAGCAGCCGGAATCCCTCATGCACCCCCCAGATGAGGTCGCCACGCGACGTCGGCACAAGCAGTGCGTCGAGGGCGTTGTCGCCGAGCTCCTCGAACAGCTCGAAGGCCACCGTCATGAGGCCGGGAAGGCCGAAGGCATTGCTGCCGACCGGCGGGTTCAGATAGTTGGTCGCGGGGAACCACCCCGCCTTCACCCTCTCCGCCACGATCGACCAGCGCTCGAGGCTTTCCGGTGCGGTGATGATCTCGGCGCCGGTCATGGCAATCGCGCGCCGGTGGACCGGCGAAAGGGCCGGCGTGGTGACGATCGCGCAGCGCAAGCCAGCTGCGGCCGCGTAGAGCGCAAGCGACGCTCCGCCGTTGCCGCTCGACGCCGCAATGATGCTCGTCGCGCCGACGTCGAGCGCCCGCGTGACCGTCAGGCAGCTTGCCCGGTCCTTGTGCGATCCGCTCGGGTTCTGGCCTTCGTTCTTGATGACGACGGCGGCCGTCCGCACCTCCGCCGCAAGGGTGGGAAAGCCGATGCAGGGCGTCCGGCCCTCGCCGAGCGACACCCAGGACGCATACGGCATCCAGCCGGCGTAGCGCTGCATCCCGCTGCGCTGCTGATCGCCAAGGGATTGCGGCCGGGCGCGATGCACGGGACGGACGCTCGACGGCTCCCCTTCCGCGAGGCACCGCGGACATCCTTCGAAATAGTCGCCGGGGGGATAGTCTGCACCGCAGCGGATGCAGGAGAAGCCCGCGAGCAGCGGATTGAGCGCATGTCGGGGCCCCGTACCGGCGGAAGACGTCGGCCCGACCCGGCCCGACGCCGGCGCGGCGGTCTCGGGATTCGCGGGACCGCGCTTCATCCGATCAGGATTCCCGCCGGGCGCGCAGTCGCGCGAACGCCGCCTCGAGGTCGCATACGAGGTCGGCTGGCTCCTCGAGGCCGGCATGGACGCGAATCAGCGCGCCCTCCTCCGGCTGCGAGCAGCTGCGCACGGGTGGCGGCCAGGCGGGCACCATCAGGCTTTCGAAGCCGCCCCAGCTCGCCCCCATGCGGAACAACTCGAGCCCGTTGAAGAGGATCGAGGTCTCGTCCGGGCTCATCGGGTCAAGCAGCACGCCGAACAGGCCCGACGCGCCATCGAAATCCCGCGCCCAGAGCGCATGGCCGGGATCGGACGACAGCGCCGGATAGAGCAGCCTGCGGACCTCGGGCTGCCGCTCGAACCAGGCGGCCAGTTCCAGCGCATTGCGCTGGTGCCGCTCCAGCCGCACGTCGAGGGTCCGAAGCCCGCGGTGGACGAGGTAGCAATCGTCGGCACTCGCGGTATCGCCCCAGCGCGCGGCGGTGTCCTTCAGCCTCCTGTAGATGGCCTCGCTGCCGGCCGTCATCGCTCCGAGCATGACATCCGAATGGCCCGACAGATATTTGGTCGCCGCGGCAATCGAGATGTCCACGTCATGCTCGATCGGCCGGAACAGCAGCGGGGTCGCCCAGGTATTGTCGAGCGCCGTAACGATGCCGCGCTCGCGCGCCGCCCGGGCGATGGCGCCCACGTCAGCCATCTCGAACGTCAGCGAGCCTGGCGCCTCGAGGAACACCATCCGCGTGTTCGGCTGGAACAGGTCGGCGATGCCGCTCCCGATCTCGGGCGGAAAATAGGAGATTTCGACGCCATAGCCGGCGAGGACCTCGTCGCAGAACCGCCGGGTGGAGCGATAGGCGGTGTCGATCACCAGCAGATGATCGCCGGCCTGCACGAAGGCGGCGAGGCTGAGCGCGATGGCCGCCGTGCCCGACGAGGTGATCACGGTGCGATGGCCCCGCTCCAGGGCGGCGATGGCCTCGGCCAGAGCGAGGGTGGTCTCGGTGCCGTAGAGGCCGTAGATGACCCCGTCATAGAGGCGGTTGTGGCGCCCGATATAGTCCTCGACCGTGTCGTAGAGGATGGTCGACGCCCGGTGCACCGGCGGATTGAGGAGACCGGCCTCCCGTGCGGAGGGCGAGCTCGAATGAGCAAGCCGAGTCCTCGCGGAGAGATCCCGGCCGCGGCCATCGCCGCCAGCCCCATGCTCGTCGTTCATCGCAGATCACTTCCCGGACGGTTGCCCCGGTCACTGTCGCGCAAGTCATAGCTTGTGGCGCGCCTCAGGGACTGGGCTATAAGCTGGATCGATAAGGGGGAGCGACGGGCATGAACCTGCGTCAACTCGAAGCCTTCGCCGCGGTGATGAAGTCGGGATCGATCACCCAGGCGGCGCAGGCGATGCATCTGTCGCAGCCCGCGGTGAGCAAGCTGATCGCCGATCTCGAGCATGCGATCGGATTCGACCTTTTCATCCGCGCGCGCGGCAGCGCGCTCACCGTGACGCCCGAGGCCGAATTCTTCTACCATGAGGTCGAGCGGAGCTTCATCGGCATCGACGCGCTCAAGCGCACCGCCAGCGACATCCGCCATCTGAGCGCCGGCAATCTGCATATCGTCGCCCTGCCAGCGCTTGCCAACAGCTTCCTGCCACGCGTGATCCGGGTGTTCCGGGATCGTCATCCGGGGGTGTCGATCAAGCTCTACACACACATTTTCTCGAGAGTTAGCCAATGGGTCGCCAACAAGCAGTTCGATATCAGGACGGCCACCCGCGCCCAGGAGATTCCGGGCGTGGCCTCGCAAAGCTTCCTGCGCTCCGTCGGCGCCGCCGTCTTGCCCCCGGGACATCGGCTCGCCGAAAAGGCGGTGATCGAACCGGCCGATCTCGCCGGCGAGCCGTTCATCGCGCTGATGGCAGGCGACCCGACGCGGCGCCGTATCGACCGCTTGTTCGAGGAGGCCGGGGTCGAGCGCGACCTCGCCATCGAGACGCAATATGCAATGACCGTCTGCAGCCTCGTCATGCAGGGTCTGGGCTGCTCGATCATCAATCCGGCCACGGCGGTCGATTTCGTCCCCGAGGGCCTCGTCATGCGACCATTCCGTCCACGTATCGAATTCGAATATATGCTTCACACACCCTCGCTTCGTCCGCTCTCGCAGACCGCGCATCGCTTCATCGAGACCATGACGGAAGTCCGTGACCAGATGATCGTCGAAGGCGCGTTCGGGGAGCCGCCGGCCGGCCGCTAGAACGTCGCCGTCCCCTTCAGATACCAGAAGCCCCCGTTGAACCCGATGGGCGAGAAGCGGAGATATTTGAACCCGTTGATAAGCTGGCCGGGACGCACCTCGCGATCGGGGTAATTGTCGAAGATGTTGCTGCCGCCCACGGCCAGCGTGAAGATGTCCGTCAGCCGGTAGGACAGTTCGGCATCGATCAGGATCTCCGACCCGCCGGTCTGGTCGTTGGCCTCGTTGGGTCCATAGTCGGTCCATTTGCCGTAGTAGCTCGCTGTGGTGGTGAAGCCGAGGCGGTCCCGCTCCAGGTTGAACGACACGTTGCCCTTCCAGTCGGGCACGAAATTCTCGAGCTCGAGCAAGCGCTCGCGATCGCCGGTGATCAGCGGCCCCGCCCGCAGCACCTTGTTCCTGGTATAATTGAGGTTGGCGCCGAGCACCGCCCGGCCGCCGAGAAGCCCGAAGCGATAGGTGGCGACAAGATCGACGCCCTGGGTGCGGCTGTCGAACGCGTTCCCGAAAAACTGGATGGTCCGGAAGTCGCCGCCGCCCGGCACCCCGGCCGCGACCAGCTGGTCGCGCTGGGCCTGGGTGAGCGTGAACCCGCCCGATAGACCAATCCGCTCCTCGATCTTGATGTTGAAATAATCGAACGTGACGGTGAGGCGGCTGGAGGGCGTCAGCACGAGCCCTGCGGCGATGTTGAAGGACTTCTCGGGCTTGAGCGGCCGAGACCCGAACAGCAGTGCGACGGGATTGCTCGGCGAGACGATGCCGGTGATGAACGGCTGGCCGGTGATCGCGTCGATATTGGCAAAGGTCGACGACACGTTCGACTGCCCGGGCGTTGGCGCCCGGAAGCCAGTGTTGACCGATCCGCGCACGGCGATCGCGTCGGAGAATTCGGCCCGGGCGTTGACCTTCCAGGTGAAGGTCGACCCGAAATCGGAGAAATCCTCGAATCGTCCGGCGAGTCCGCCGCTCAGCCAGTTGGTGAGGTCGCCCTCGAGGGCGGCGTAGGCGGCCCAGTTGCTACGCGAGAACGTCCCGGCCTGCAGCGGGCCGAGACCCGGGAAGCCGCTCGAGCCGGCCGGAAGGCCGATGCGGTCGGTGGGGTTGGGCGTGTCCGGATCGAGCACCGACCCGAACGGCCCGACCTGGTAGGAGGCAAGCTCGCCGGGGGTCACTTCCCAGGTCTCGCGCCGCCACTCGAGCCCGCCCGCGAGGTTGAGCGGCTCGACGAAGCCAAGGTCGAGCGGGTGCGTCAGGTCAAGGTTGACGTTGAGCTCGCGCTGCTCGAGTTCGCCGGTCCGGAACTCGGTCGGCGAGTCCGGCCCGAGCGACGGGTTGACCG
>DAINCA010000065.1:0-9235 GCA_036732645.1 Allosphingosinicella sp. | reverse complement strand
CCGACCGCGACTCCGGCGACCTTGAGCGGCGTGGCCCTTTCGTCTTCGGTGAAGAGATGGGCTGCAAGCACCGCCCAGAGCGGCGTCGTCGCGTTGAGGATCGAGGCGAGGCCGATGGCGATATGTTGCTGCCCCCAGGCAAAGAGCGTGAAGGGGATCGCGTTGTTCAGCAAGGCGAGGACCAGGAAGGGGAAAATCGTCGAGCGGGCGAAGGGAAAAGGCCGTCCGGTCATCTTCAGGACGAGCAGGAGGATCAAGGCGGCAACGGCGACCCGTCCGAGCACGAGGGTGAACGGTGGCAATTCGCGAACCGCCACCTCGATGAAAAGGAACGAGCCGCCCCAGAGGATCGAAAGCAGGCCGAGGATCGCCCATTCGCGGCCGCCCATCCGGATATTGATTCCAGCGGTCATCCGGGCCGCCATAGAGGCTTGCCGGGCCGCCGCCTCACGAAACATGCGCTCGAACTCATAAGGTGCACTTATCGGGCGCCAGATGAGGACGCAGGAAAGTCAGTCCCGCAGGAGCTCGTTGATCCCGGTCTTGGCTCGGGTTCGGGCATCGACCCTTTTGACGATGACGGCGCAGGCCAGGCTCGGGCCGCCGTCTTTTGCGGGCAAAGTGCCTGGCACGACGACCGAGTAACTCGGCACCCGCCCCATGAAGACCTCGCCGGAGGCTCGATCGACGATCTTGGTCGAAGCACCGATGAAGACGCCCATCGACAGCACCGCGCCCTGCTCGACGACGACTCCCTCGGCTACTTCCGACCGGGCGCCGATGAAGCAATCGTCCTCGATGATCACCGGCCCGGCCTGCAATGGCTCGAGCACGCCGCCGATTCCGGTGCCGCCCGAAATATGCACGTTGCGGCCGATCTGGGCGCAGCTCCCGACCGTCGCCCAGGTGTCGACCATGGCGCCTTCACCGACATAGGCGCCGATATTGACGAAGCTGGGCATCAGCACCGCATTGGAAGCGACGAACGCGCCGCGCCGTACGATCGCCCCGGGAACGGCCCGGAACCCGGCCGCAGCGAACTCGCTTTCGCTCCAGCCGACGAACTTGGAAGGCACCTTGTCCCACCAGGTCGCGCCTCCCGGTCCGCCCTCGATCGTCTCCATCGGGTTGAGCCGGAAGGAGAGCAAGACGGCTTTCTTCAGCCATTGATTGACCTGCCAGCCCTCTGGGCCCTTCTCGGCGACCCGGGCCTCGCCCGAATCGAGCAAGGAGATGGCCGAATCGACCGCGTCGCGAATTTCCCCCGTCGTCATTGCGGAGACGGCGTCGCGGCCTTCCCAGGCCTCGTCGATTATCCGCTTCAGATCGGTCATTGAACCGTCTCCTCCAATATCTCATGCAGCCACGGTCCGAGGTCGCTGACGACATGATCGATCAAGGCCGGATCGGCGTCATGGCCGCCTTTTTCCGAACCATTGTCCAGCCAGACCGTGGTCATTCCGATTTTCTTCGCCGGCACCAGGTTGCGGGCCATGTCGTCGACGAACAAGGCGCGTTCCGGATCGATCGAATGAAGCCGGCAGATGGCGGCATAACTGCGCGGATCGGGCTTCGGCACATAGTCCATCGCATGGATGTCGTGCATGCCATCGAAGGCATTGGCGAGGCCGAGTCGATCCAGCACCCGCCGCGCGTAAACTTCGTCGGCATTGGTGAACACGAACTTGCGGCCGGGTAGCCGGTCGAGCGCCTGAACGAGAAAAGGGTCCGCCGTGAGGCGGGCAAGGTCGATATCGTGCACGAAGTCGAGGAACTCGCGCGGATCGACGCCGTGCGTTCGCATCAGGCCGGAAAGGGTGGTACCATGATCGAGGAAATGCTGCTTCTGGACCCGGCGCGCCTCGTCCGCGCCGCAGCCGAGCAGCCGCTGGATATATTCGCCCATGCGAACGTCGATCAGCGCGAAGAGATTATTCGAGGCCGGATACAGGCTGTTGTCCAGGTCGAAAATCCAGCTTTCGACATGTTCGAGGTCGCTTTTCATGGGCGTCACGTAGCGCAGCGGCACCGCTTCAGCAAAATGAAAGGTTGCTTCCGATATGTCGCGGAAAAATAACCAGAATTCTGCGAGAGGTGTGACTGAGGCTTTATGGCGATCGGAAGCAGCAAGGCACGTCTGATACTTTCGGTCGGCGTCGCCGCCTTGGTTCTTGCCGGCTGCGGCGGCGGAAGCAGCGGCGCGCGCCCGGAACCGATCCAGGCCCCTCCGCCGGCGCCTCCACCTCCACCTCCGCCGCCGCCTCCACCGCCGCCGCCGCCGCCGGCTCCGGCATCGATCAACTATGACGACATCGAATATCAGCGTAGCAACGGCGCGACTTCCTCCGGGGCGATCGCGGGCTGGAATGCCGGTGGTACCGGCCGCGGAGTCGACGTCGCTGTGGTTGACAGCGGCATCAATCCCAATCTTCCCGAGTTCACCGGCCGGATCCATCCGGGAAGCCGCGACATGATCGGCAGCCGAGGCGTGACCGATTCCGAAGGCCACGGAACCGCCGTGTCCGGCGTGATCGCCGCCAATCTCACTGGCGGCGGCGCGATGGGCATCGCGTTCGAATCCCGGATCCTGTCACTCAACACGTCCGATCCCAACGACTGCACCGTGGACGACGGCTGCAAGCATCCCAGCTCCGCCATCGCGCAGGCGATCGACGTCGCTCGAGTCAACGGCGCCAGGATCATCAATCTCTCGCTCGGCGGCGAAGGGGTCGGCTCGACGACACTCGCCGCCGTCCAGCGCGCCGTCGCCGCGGGCATGGTGATCGTCATCTCCGCCGGTAACGAAAAGGAACTCAATCCCAGCGGAATGGCGCTCGGCATCGCCGACAATGCGGGCGCTGGCCAGGTCATCATCGCGGGCGCGATGGACGCCACTCGAAACATGGCCGACTTCTCGAACCTGGCCGGTTCGGGCGCGGCGCATTATCTGGTGGCGCTTGGGGCCCGGGTCCGGACAATCGACGAGCAGGGCACCGCGACCTTGTGGAGCGGAACCTCCTTCTCGGCACCCGTGGTGAGCGGCGCAGCGGCGTTGCTTGCCAGCGCTTTCCCCAATCTCAGCGGCCGGCAGATCGTTCAGCTTCTTTTGACCACCGCCGACGACGCCGGGGCGCCCGGACGAGATTCCACGTTCGGCAACGGCATATTGAACATCGAGCGCGCCTTCTCGCCACAGGGTCAGACAGCGATGGCGGGAAGCGCGGTTCCAACCGACGAGGTGGGCGGCGACGGCTCCGATCCAATGGGCGACGCGACCCCGACGATGACCGGCGCGATCATCCTCGATGGCTATTCGCGCGCTTATGCTGTCGATTTCGCCAATCTGCTCAACCGCGCCCAGCAGCAGCGCCCGCTTGCACAGTCGCTCCAGACAGACCTTTCCACCGGCTTTGCCGCGGCGGGCGGGACGATGGTGTCGGTGACGATGCGGCACAACCTGCAAGGTCAGCCTCAAGTCGGCCTGGCACAGACCGGGATGAGCTACGAGGACGCCCGCGCGGCGCGCGCCATCGCCGGCTTCGCGCTAAGCCGGGTCACTCCGGACACGGCCGTCGCCTTCGGCTTCTCCGAAAGCGGCCGAAATCTGCAGCAGAGGCTCGCCAACCGTGGCGGCACGCCCTTCCTCATCGCTCGCGATCCGCTCGGCCGGACCGGTTTCCATGGCGACGGCGCGACCAGCCTGGCTGTCCGCCATGACGTCGGTCCGGTCGCCTTGACGGTGACCGGCGAACGCGGCCAGGTCCAGCGCGAAGGCCCGAGCCGCAATCTCGATCGGCCTCCTTATTCCTTGTCCTCGGTCACCGCCGACCGACGGATCGGCGCCGCCGATCTGGCCTTGGGTGTTTCCCGACTCGCCGAGGCGGAGACGGTGCTCGGCGGCCGCTTCGGCTTTGCACCAGGCGGTTCGACCAGTTATTTTCTCGACGCTTCGGCCGCCTACGATCTCGGCTCCGGATGGGGCGCCGGCGCAAGCTATCGCCGCGGCTGGACCCAAATGCCGGGGACCAGCGGCCTCGTCGCCGGCGGCAGCCTGTCAACCGATGCCTGGGCGCTCGACCTGTTCCGCCGAGATGCCTTCGCCAGCGGCGATCGGCTTGGCTTCAGGATCGCCCAGCCGCTGCGGGTCCGCTCCGGCGGCTACAGCCTCAACGTTCCGGTGTCCTACGATTATTCGACGTCGGCGGTCGGCTACGATCTGCGTCGTTTCAACCTCGCGCCGACCGGCCGGGAAATGGATTTCGAGGCGGCTTATGGTCTGGGGCTGTTCGGCGGCGCCGGCTATCTCAGCGCCAACGCTTATTGGCGCCTCGATCCGGGCCATGTCGAAGCGGCGCCAAGCGACAAGGGTGCCGCGCTTCGGTTCACTCTGGGCTTCTGATCCTCGCCGCCCGTCCCGCAGGTGGCTGCGCGGAAACGGCGCCGAGGAGCCCCCGCCTAGACGGTAAAGCTCTCGCCACAGCCGCACGCACCCTTGGCATTGGGATTCTGGAAGACGAAGCCGGCGGCGAAATCGTCCTCCTGCCAGTCCATTAAGCTGCCGATGAGGTAAAGCACCGAGGCACCGTCGATGTAGAAGGTCCCGCCGGGGGTGACGATCTTCTCGTCGAACTTCTGCTCCTCGCTTACATAATCGACCGAATAAGCGAGACCCGAGCAGCCGCGGCGCGGAGTTGAGAGCTTCACGCCGATCGCCCCTTCTGGCGCCTTGGCCATCAATTCGGCGATTCGCGCCTCGGCCGCGGGGGTCAAAGTGACCGCCTGCGGGCGGGTGCGGCTTTTCGTCTCGACGGTCATAACATTCCCAATTCGAGCTTCGCTTCGTCGCTCATCTTCTGCGGGTCCCAGGGGGGATCCCAGACAAGCTCCACTTCGGCATCGCCGATCCCCGGCACGGCGCCGACCCGAAGCTCGACCTCGCCCGGCATCGACTCCGCCACCGGACAATGCGGCGTCGTCAGGGTCATTTTCACCCGCGCATGATGCTCCGGCGTGATCTCGACGTCGTAGATGAGACCGAGGTCGTAGATGTTGACAGGTATCTCCGGGTCGTAAATCTCCTTCAGCGCCTCGATCACCTGCTCGTAGAGATCGCCGCCCGGCTCGACAGGAGCGGTTTCGATTGGCCTTGGCTGCTGGGCGAGAAAGCCTTCGAGATAATCGCGCTTGCGAGCGAACGTCTCGGCGGCACTGGACGTGTCCACCGCGTCCGACACGCGCGCCTTGAGGGGGGCGGCCACGTCGTCCACCTCCTCGGTCTCGATCTTTCTTTGCTCGTTCACCAGAATTCCTATCCGAATATCCGTGTCACGCGTTCGATCCCACGCACCAGCGCCTCGACGTCGTCGCTCTTGTTATAGACGCCGAAGCTCGCCCGCGCTGTCGCATCGACTCCGAGCTCGGCCATCAGCGGCTGAGCGCAATGATGACCGGCCCGGATAGCGACCTTGCTCTCGTCCAATATGGTGCCGACGTCGTGTGGATGCACCCCCTCGACCGCGAAACTGACGATGCCGGCACTGTCGCCAGGCCCGAACAATCGAACACTGTTGAGCGAGGAGAGGGCATCGCGTGTCGACCGCACCAAAGCCGCTTCATGCGCGGCGATCCGGTCGAGCCCAATGCCGTCGACATAATCGATCGCGGCGTGAAGACCGATGACCCCGACGACGTGAGGCGTCCCGGCCTCGAACCGCGCCGGCGGCGGCGCGAAGGTGGTGCCCGAGAAGCTGACCTTGTCGATCATGGCGCCGCCGCCTTGCCAGGGTGGCATCGCCTCGAGGATTTCGCGGCGCGACCAGAGCACGCCTATGCCCGTCGGCCCATACAGCTTGTGCCCTGAGAAGACGTAGAAGTCGCAGTCCAGTTCGCGGACATCGACCGGCATTCGCGGCACCGCCTGACAGCCATCGAGGAGAAGCAAGGCGCCGACCTGCTGGGCAAGAGCCGCCGCCCGCTTCGCGTCGAGGACGGACCCCAGCACGTTCGAGACGTGAGCCAGTGCCACGAGTTTGTGGCGATCGGTCAGCAGGCTCGCCATCGCATCGAGGTCGATCCGGTGATCGGTCGTCAGGGGAGCGACGTCGATCGCCGCGCCCGTGCGCTCCGCGATCATCTGCCAGGGAACGATATTGCTGTGATGCTCCAGCGCCGACAGCATGATCCGGTCACCGGGCTTCAGATTCATTCCGCCCCAGCTCTGGGCGACGAGGTTGATGCCCTCGGTGGCGCCGCGGACGAAAATTATCTCCTCGGCCGCCTTTGCGCCGATGAATCGGGAAGCCCGTTCGCGACTGGCCTCAAACGCCAGCGTCATCTCGGCCGAGCGTTGATAGACGCCGCGATGAACGGTGGCGTAGGTTTCACCATAAGCGCGGGCGACCGCCTCGATCACCTGTCGCGGCTTCTGGGCGGTGGCGGCGCTGTCGAGATAGGCCCAGCCCTGCGGGATCGCCGGGAAATCGGCGAGCCAGTCGAGGGGCGGGGTGGTGAGCGCGTCCATCAGCGCGTCTTTCCGCTTATCCCGGAGCCGCGTCGGTCGACCGGTGGATGAGGCGTAAGGCTCATGATGGGCCCCCGAACCAGTCCTCGGCGTCCGCATAAAAAGCCGCCCGCACCGCCTCTTCGCCGACCCGGTCAAGCGCATCGGCGACGAACGCCCGGGTAAGAAGCGCCTGGGCCTCCTCCGCCAATATGCCCCGGCTCTGCAGGTAGAAGAGCGCGTTGCGGTCGAGCTCGCCGACGGTCGCGCCATGCGCGCACTTGACGTCGTCGGCGAAGATTTCGAGCTCCGGCTTGGCGTTGATCGTCGCTCCACGGGACAGCAGAATCCCCTTCAGCGACTGCTCGCCGTCGGTCTTCTGGGCGTCACGCGCGACCTCGACCCGGGCGGCAACCGAGCAGGCCGAATTGTCGTCGGCGACCGACCGCCAGACCTGCCGGCTCATGCCGCAGGGCTGTTCATGGCGAAGGACGAGGTTGATGTCGTGACGTTGCCGCCCCCGGGCGAGCAGGGCGCCGGCGGCTTCGGCATAAGCTTCGGCGCCGGTCAAAGCGATCGCCGCGTCGAGCCGCGTGTCACGTCCGCCTGAAACCAGGGCGACCGAAACGAAGCTCGCGCCTTCCCCGACTTCCGCCTGGTCGTTGAGGCTGACGAAGCCGCTGTCGCCCAGCGAACGACGGTTCAGCATCAGGCGCGCGCCCTTGGCCAGCCGAGTCATGCTCGTGCGATTGGTCCAGCCGTCGCCGATGAACGTCTCGACGATCGAAGCCTGGGCACCGGAATCGAGCAGGATCTCAGCCGCGAGATGGTCGGCGGCACCGGTGGTCACGTGGACGATCTGGACGGGATCGGCGGTGGCGTGGTCGGCGCCGAGAACGAGCCTCCAGCCACGGCGGCCGGCGTGGCGGGCGATCGGGTGATCGGCGATTTCGAAGCCGACGTCGCCCATCGCGATCGGTCCAGGATCGCTGCGGCTCTCGTCCAGTTGGCCGTCGACGAACAACAAACGTGGCCCAGCCAGATCGAGCCAGGGAAGCGCATCCGGCACTCCGCCGGACGGCGACCGCTCTGCCCATTGCGGCAAGGCGGAAAGATCGCTCCAGCGCCATCCTTCGGTGCGGTTCGAAGGCAGCAGGATGGGATCTGCGCTAGTCACGCGACCGCCTCGGCCAAGGCGCCATAGCCTTCGCGCTCGAGGACGATGGCCAGTTCGGGTCCGCCTGAACGCACGATCCGTCCGCCCGCGAGAACATGGACGAAGTCCGGCTCAACCAGCTCGAGCAATCTTTGATAATGGGTAATGAGGAGAACCGCCTTGTCGGGTGTGCGCATGATCCGGTTGATGCCGGTGCCGACGACCCGGAGCGCGTCGATGTCGAGACCCGAATCGGTCTCGTCCAGCACCGCCAGCCGGGGATCGATGATCCCCATCTGCACCATCTCGTTGCGCTTCTTCTCGCCGCCGGAGAAGCCGACGTTCACGCCGCGCTTCATCATGTCCATGTCGAACCCCAGGGCCGCCGCCTGCTCGCGCGCGACCCGAAGGAACTCCCCGGCCGAAAGCTCCTTTTCGCCGCGCGCCCGCCGCTGCGCGTTCAGGGCGGTGCGAAGGAATTGAACGTTGGAGACACCCGGTATCTCGACCGGATACTGGAAACCGAGGAACAGCCCTTTGGCGGCGCGCTCGTGCGGCTCGAGACCGAGCAGATCCTCGCCGTCCAGAGTCACCGAGCCGTCGGTTACGTCGTAGCCAGGCCGACCCGCCAGCACGTAGGACAAGGTCGACTTGCCCGATCCGTTCGGCCCCATGATAGCGTGGATCTCGCCGGGGTTCAGAATCAGGTCGATCCCCTTGAGGATCGCCTTGCCGTCGACGGCGGCATGCAGGTTTTCAATCTTCAGCATCTTGGACTTTCCGGCCGCCGCTGCGTCGAAAGGCAGGGGCTTTAAGACAATAGAGGGTCGAGGTCGCGCGCTTCATCATCCGACGGAACCCTCCAGGCTGATGCCGAGCAACTTCTGCGCCTCGACGGCGAATTCCATCGGCAGCTGCTGAAGGACGTCGCGGGCAAAGCCGTTGACGATCAAGGCGACCGAGTCCTCGGCATTCAGGCCTCGCGACATCGCGTAAAAAAGCTGGTCGTCGCTGATCTTCGAAGTGGTCGCCTCATGTTCGATCTGCGCGGTCGGGTTGCGAACCTCGATATAGGGGACGGTATGGGCGCCGCATTTGTCGCCGAGCAACAGGCTGTCACACTGGGTGAAGTTGCGGACATTGTCGGCGCCGTTGTTGACCCGAACGAGTCCGCGATAAGTGTTGTTCGACCGGCCGGCGCTGATCCCCTTGGAGACGATCGTCGATCGGCTGTTGGCGCCGATATGGACCATCTTTGTGCCGGTGTCGGCCTGCTGGAAATTGTTGGTGACGGCGACCGAATAGAATTCGCCGACGCTGCTTTCGCCCTTGAGGATGCAGGAAGGATATTTCCAGGTGATCGCCGACCCGGTCTCGACCTGGGTCCAGCTCACCTTCGACCGGGCGCCGGCGCACATCGCCCTTTTGGTAACGAAATTGTAGATCCCGCCACGGCCCTCGGCATCGCCCGGATACCAGTTCTGGACGGTCGAATATTTTATCTCGGCATCGTCATGGGCGTAGAGCTCGACGACGGCGGCGTGGAGCTGGTTCTCGTCGCGCATCGGCGCCGTGCAGCC
>DAINCA010000064.1:0-9259 GCA_036732645.1 Allosphingosinicella sp. | reverse complement strand
ACCTGGAGTGTGGCGTTGCCGCCCTGCCCAGCGCCGCCGTTGCCGCCGGCGCCGCTGGTTAGGGCGCCACCGTCGCCGCCCAGCCCGCCACCGCCCCGTACATCTGCCGTCACGCTGTCCAGGGTCGACAGGGGCGACGAGCTGAACTCGATAGTCGCGATTCCACCGGTACCACTGAACCCACTGGTACCGACGCCGGCCGAGGTGGTTGCGCCACTGCCGCCAATGCCGGCGGCGTTGACATAGAGATCGGTCGTCGTGAGCGTACTGCCGCGGACCAGCGCCTCGACCGTGCCGCCGGTTCCCGCGCCTGCCGGGCCAACGTCGAACAGGAAACTGGGAAACGGCAGCGACGAAATGACGCAACCTGTTGGTGGACATTCGAAACCGGTGCCGCCATCGACGAAGATCGTGCCGGTGCCGCCGGCCGCCTGCATCTCGATTCCGAAGCCGACATCGAGCGCAGACCCGTTCGACAACTGAAGGCTGGCCGTCCCACCGGTGCCTGCGCCGGGCGTATGGCCGCCGACACCGACCTCGAAATCGCCGCCGCCCAGACCGACAGCGACCATCAGCAAGTCACCCGTGATGTCGACGTTCGCTCCGTCCGCCGAAAGAAGTGCCATCTTGCCGGTGCCGCTGCCACCGATCTCGCCGGAGCCGCCCAATCCAGGAGCGAAGATCTCGACGTCGCCGCTACCTTCGCCCTCGACGTCGATGGTGAAGCTCGCGCCCGGGTTGGCGACCACGCTCGCCGTGCCGCCGATCCCCGTCCCGCCGGTGGCGGTCCCGAGACCTGATCCCAATCCACGGCCCCCAAAACCGCTCGCGAAGACGCCCAGATAGCCGACGTTGACATTGCCGTCGCCGGTCAGGATTGCCGTCCCGCCGGTACCGTTTCCTCCGGAATCGAAGCCGTCGGTGCCGGAGCCGCTGGCGTCGATGAACAACGAGCCCGCATTCAGCGTGCCGCCAAATTGCGCGCCGGCAAAAACGTCGCCGCCGGTGCCGTCGCCGCCGGCATCCGTGCAAACAAAATTGTCGCAGAAGAACGCCGACCCGCCGATACCATAAGAATAGATATCGAGAGCCCCTGCAACAGAGAGCAGCCCGAAATTAGAGACCGAAACGAAGGCGCCACCACCCCCCGACGCGAACGCCCCGCCCTGGCCATTGCCGCTGGCGGCGAAGCCATTGCCGCCAATGCCGCTGGCATCGAGTTCCGCATTGCCGCCGATGAAGACCGAGCCGCCGGGTACCGATATCGACGCACTACCGCCCACCCCATCGCCACCGATCCCGGAGGCTTGCTGCCCCATTCCAATCGCCGAAATCGTGGCATCGCCTGCGATCGAGACGATCCCGAATACGTTGATCGCGGCCGTGCCACCGCGGGCTGACGCCCCGTCACCGTCCGCGAAGGAATCGAAGCCGGCATTGGCGCTCAAAGTCGCATTGCCGCCCACGGTGATCGAGCCACCGGAGCTCGTCTGCATCTGGGCTGTGCCAGGAGTGCCCGTCGCAAGATCGTTGGCGCTGAGAGTGAGGTCGCCCGCAACCGAGGCCATCGCCTGGAAGCCGGCCTCCAGCGAGGCGAGGTTCCCGCCCTGGAGCGCCAGCGAACCCGCGAAAGTGAGCGGGCGGTCGCGGTCGGCGAAGGCTGTGGCGTTGTGGGTGGCGCGGCCGGTCACGTTGGAGGTGAAGGAACTTCCAGTGAGCGCGGTGCCGCCGGTGATGTTGATATCGGCGTCGGGCGTGGAGCCAGCGTCGGCACCGATCGCGCCGCCGCTCACGTTGTAGCCGGCCGACAGAACGATCTCACCGTTGACGACATTGACGTTCGTCGCGGCATCGAAGCCGACATTGCCGGACAGCAACATCGTCACGGCCTGGTTCTTCGGAACCGCGACCATGTAGATTCCGTGATTGTCTCCGGTGACGCCGGTGCTCGCCGGCCCGCCGGTGGAGCCGGTGTGCACGATCGGCTGCGCATTGTCGCTGCCGGCGCCGACTACGATATCGAACAGGCCCTGGTTGACGCTGAAGCTGACCTGTTCGCCGGCGATATAAGCGACCGAGCCGTTCACCCGGGCCGAGCCGGCATGATTGACGACCGGGGAGACCATGGCGACGTAGCTGTTCTCGCTGGTCGCGACGATGGACGAGCCGCCCTCGGTGATGATGGCGGCATTGGGATTGGCGGCGCCGTTATTCAGCTGGAAGCCGTTCGCGCCGATGAAGTTGCCCTGGCCATCGTCGACGACATTGAGGGTGGTGAGGACCAGGTTGCCGACGTCGAACACTGCGGTCGAGCCGATGATGATTCCGCCGGGGCTCGAGAAGAGCACGGTGCCGCCGGGCACCAGGACACCCTGAAGGTTGCGGGCGCGGCTGACGACGCTCCCGTCGAACCGCGATGGGACGCTGGTGAGAATCCGGTTGAGGACCGCGAAATCGAGAAGCTCGCCGCCCGGCTGGAAATTGAGCGTATTGCCTGCCGGCAGGAACACGACCTCGCCGGTCGGGGTCGTGTTCGGCGACCAGTTGATGATCGCGCTGCTGGACTGGAGGGTGATCGTCTCGGTCCCTGCCCCCGGCGTAAAAGTGCGTGAGTAGGTGCCGCTTGCTTCAGGTGTGAAGTTGGGCACCGCCTGCGCGTGAGCGGGCGCCGAATATCCGGCCAAAATCAGGCCGCTGCCGAGGGCGCAACTGAGGAGAAGGCCTTTTCGCCGGGCGTGAAGCCGCTTCGTTTGGAGAGTGAGTGCAGGCAAAGGAAGGTCCGTCATCTCAAGCTCCATGGCCAGAGGCGGGTGGTGAGGGTGAGCAGCAGGCGCGGCGATCGATCCGATTGAAGCAGGGTTCGGTCGAGCGGCAGGGCCAAGGCAGCCTCGAGCCGAAACCGGTCACCCCAGGCGGCCCTGAACCCGCCGCCGATCGAGGTGATTTCCTGGCGGCCGACGGCGAGGATGACGTCCTCGTTCCACACCCACGACTGATCGGCGAAGACGTACGGCTGGATCGCGAATTCGCGCGGTCCGCGGGGATAGGCAGAGCCGAAGCGAAGCTCCGCCGAGACTCCCAGACCACTGTCGCCGAGGATAGTGCCGGGATCATAGCCCCGGCCGATCGTGTAGTTGCCGGCCGCGAATTCCTCGAAGCTGAACAAGGGGTCGGCGCTATATTGGCCCCGTGCGGCGGCAGCGACGGCGAAGCTCGGAAGCGGCCGATACTCGCCTTCCACAGCGCCGCGAAGGACGGTTGCGGTAGGGATGCCCTCGATCCGGGTCGGCGGCAGGGCGCCGGCGACCAGGCATTCGGTGATCGGCTGGCAGCGATCGCTCGCGCCGAGAATATCGAGACCCTGGCGGATCTCGATCAGCCCGCCGGCGCGCCACGCCGGCTCCACTGGCGTGAAACGCGGATCGCCCAAATCAAGTCCGATCTGGTCGAAGGTCAGTCGGGCGAACGCGACCCGAAGCCGGTCGCGGGTGAAGGCCAGGTCGTTGAAATCGACGTCCTGGTCGACATAATCGAGGCCGATCTGGCCGCGGAACGTCCGCTCCTGGCGGCGAATGAACGGGTAGCTCGCATCGATCGTCCCGAACAAAGTCCTGGAATCGATGTCGACCAGGGGATCGCCAATATCGGGCCTGGACCAGGCATGAGTGACCTGGCCGCCGATCGCCAGCCCATCGCTGCCCAGCCGGAAATCGTGGGCGAGCTGGATCGTCCTTTGTTCCTCGAAATCAAGCGTGCTGAACAAGGCCAGGCTGGTCCGGTCGCCAAGCCCGGTCAGGCCGAACACCTGCCCGCGAAGCAGGGCGCCCCAGCGGCCGAGCTCTCTCGAGCCGAGATTCTGGATGGTGAAATCGGCCAGAGCCGGCGTTCGCAGGACCGTGACTTCGCCGATCACCTCGCCGCGAGCCGTTCCTGCGGAGCGAAGTGCGAGACGAACGTCGTAGCCTGGCAGATCGCCGGCGAGCAGAAGATAACGTTCCGCGTCGAAGCGATTGAACACTTCTTGTTCGGTCAGCCGTTCCAGATAGCCGGCAATGGTCCGTTCGGCGCCACCGGCGTCGCCACGTACCCGCAGCCCGACCAGTTTGGCCATCAGCACCTGGAAGCGGACATTGCCGTCGGCGATCCTCTGTTCCGGCACCTCGACCGAGGCGACGTAGCCGGCCTCGCGAAGGATCGTCGCCGCCCGGTCCCGGATTTCGCAGATCACCGACACCGGCTGCTCGCGGCCGAGAAACGGCGCGTAAGCCGGCCTGAGCGCCTCGGCCGAGAGGCCGCGAAGATCGTCGAACTGGACGCTCGAAGGCGTGAATCGGATGTCGCGATATTCCGGCCGGTCGAGCGCGCAAGGCGCCCGCTCGACTCCGCCCTCGACGGTTAGCCGCGATCGCGGTGCCTGAACCCGGTCCTGGCCGGGGCGTTCGATCTCTTCGCGGGTGGGCGCCAACGGCTGCTGCGGCGGAGGTGTCTGCGCCAGGGCAATGCCGGAGACCATTGAGGCGGCGGCAAAGAGGGCGAGTCGAGTCGTTCGACGAAGGGCGAGTCGCTGCCCCCCGTCAACCGGCCTCCCTCTCTTGTAACAAGCCCGGATAGTTAACGATTTGGTCACGCCTTCGAGCTCCCCCCTGGAGTTCTGGCCAGACCTTGCATAACAGATTTCGATGCCGCACCAACAGCATGTCGTAATCAGTTAATTCTGAGTTGGGGATTCAGCGACCGGATATGCTGAAGATAGGAGCGCGGCCGCTTCATCAGCCGCTTCGGGAACTCGACCCTCAGTCCGACCGCCTGCGCGACCTCCCCTACGAAGTGCACGCAGTTGCGCCGGTTCATATTGTATGAGGGCTGCCTGCGATTGCGCCAGCGTTCGATGACCGCAAGCGCCGCGCCATATTGCTGATCGGTCAGGGTCACGGTGAATTGGCGGTCGCTGCGTTCGATCTGATTGGCGCCCTCGACGACCACCTCACCGCCGACCGATCCCAGCAGGATCGCCGGCGTGATCGCCTTGGCCGTGAAGCCGAAGCTGGTGTCGACGACCGCGCCGGTCCCGTCGACGGTGCCGCGAAGAGCGACGAAGGCGTGCGGGAAGTTGTTTCCCTGCATTTCCCGCGAATAGAAGCTGATCTCGACTGCGGCCTGCGCCGGAACCTGGAATCCCAGCAACAGGAGCGCCAGCAGGCAGAAGCGAAACCAGGCATTCCACCGACTCACGGACGCAAATCTCACAAACTCTCCTCAGTCGCACCAGTCGGCGGCGCCGACGCCGGCAGAAACGGCGGGACCGGCCTAATACCGGCGGCCTCGGCGGATCGTATCGCGCTGATCTCCTGTCGGAACAATGCGATTCGGCCGCGCCAGCTCGGATGCGTCGGGCTCTTCAGGAAATTGAGGCCACGCCGCCCGAAATGCGTCCAGAAGCGAACCGCCGCTTCGGGGTCGAAACCGGCGCGATGAAGCAGATGGACGCTGAGCCGCTCGGCTTCCACTTCCGTCTCGCGAATCAGGACGGCATTGCGGCCGAAATTGCCGGAGGCGCCGCGCCGAACGTTGAGAGCGTCGAGCCGCGCCTTGTGACGAAGCACGTTGTGCGCGAATTCGTGGGCGATCACCGCAGCAAGCTCCGAATCGTCGCGGACATATCGGCCGAGGCCCTCGTGAAGCTGGACGTAGCGGCCATCCGCCCGGGCGTCGGGGCTTCTCGCCGGTATGACCTGGAACCGCGTGACGCAGCCAAGCTCGGCCGGGACTATGATCGTCACGGTCCGATCGTCGCGCCATAAGCCAAGCGTCGCCGCCCCATCCGCGAAAGCCGCCTCGAAGGCGTCGAGCAGAGGCTCCATGGCCTCGAATGATCGGTCTTCCGGGACCGGCAATGGCTGGCCATCCACCGTGAGGAGGATGTCGTCTGCCCGAACGCCCGCCCGCTCTGCGGGACCGCCGGCGGCAAGAGCAAGCACGCCCGGCCCACGGTCTAGACTGAACGCCCGCACCGCCACTTCGCGTGACGCGCCGGAATATTGGGACAAATCGTGGAGTGCGATCCCGGGACGCCACTGCCGATCGGCACACAGGTCCTGGCTCGCGACGGCAAGCCGGTGGCCGATCGTCGCGACCCGCGAGTCGAACGCACGGAGCGCAAGCATCGGATCGGTCGAAGCATTACGCTGCGCGGCCGCTGGTCCCAAAGGCGTGAAGCAGGCGGCCAGCAGGAGTGTTGCAAAAAAGCGTCTGATCAAAAACTTCTCACATTCAGACCGCCGGAGCTCTGGTCATCCAGAAACTTTTAACGGCACAGGCTGATATAGTCCAAGTCGGAAAAGCCGATCTACCGATTGGTCTGCCGGACTTGCGCCGAGGCAGCTTCGCGGAGTTGCAGTGGCGCTGGCGGGTCCAATTTGGGGGTTGTCAACAATGTATCACTGTGGCAGTGGCTTCGGTGAACAGCTCAACAGGGAGTTCGAGATGAGTCTACGGAAGGCATCTTTGGCTGCGGCACTCGCAGTCTCTATGGTCGGAGCGCCAGTGATGGCGCAGACCCAGGCAGCGCCAGTTCAGCGCAGCGGCGCAGCCATGGAGGACGCCAACGAGCTCCGTGGCGGTTTCATCATTCCTCTGATCGCAATCATCGCCATCATTCTCGGCATTCTCGCCGCGACCGGTGGTGACGACGATCGTCCGACCAGCCCGTAAGGCTGCCGGAATCGGAAAAAGGATAGCGGCCTTAGGGCCGCTATTTTTTTGTCTGCTACCGCGCGCTTCGACTTGAGCTCGCAGGTTGGAACCGGAGAATTCCGGGAGGCGGTGCTACCGGCGCAGACCGCCCTCACCCATCGAATTTTCCTAACCGACCAGGATCATGTCGAATGTGGCGAGCCGATCGCCGCCGCACCAGATCTCGCCTCGCGGATAGGCCGCGACGCCGGTCCGCTCGTAACGAAGCACGTCGCTGACTCCGGCATTGGCCTCCGGGACCAAGGCGAGATCGAGCGCGAGCGTCCCTGCCCCAGCGTCGCGCGGCGTAAGCTGCGGCCTGAAGCCGGCCATCATCAGGTCGACCCGCCCGGTGACGAGCAGCCGGCCACCCTCGATCGACCCCTTGAGGTCGTGGATCTCCTGGAACGGACAAGGCGGGAGCTCGGCTTTTGCCTCGACGCGATTCGTCGCCGGGCCGGCCGTCTCGTCGGCTTGGTCCGTCGCTGGCTGCGAGCCGCAGGCAACCAGTGCCAAAACCATTGCCGCGACCGCGGGTGAACGCCCTAACCCCATCTTCAGTCCTCCAGGCTCTCGAATCGCAAGGGCCGACCGGCCGCCGGCCCGGTCAGTTCCGAATCCCACATGACACGCCGGCCGCGAATGACGGTTCCGACCGGCCGGCCGCGCAGCCGCATACCTTCGAACGGCGACCAGCCGCATTTCGAGGCCAGCCAATCGCTCTCGACCGTCCATTCCGAATTGAGATCGACGATCGTGAAGTCCGCGTCCCAGCCGACGGCGATGCGACCCTTGCCGATCAGGCCGAACACTCTTTGAGCCCCGGCAGAAGTCAGGTCGACGAGCCGCGCGAGACTCGTGCGTCCCTTTGCGACATGGTCGAGAAGGAGCGGCAGCAAGGTCTGTACGCCGGGCATTCCGCTCGGGCTGGCGGGATAAGGCTGCTCTTTTTCCTCGCGGCTGTGGGGCGCGTGATCCGAGCCGATCACATCGGGAACCCCCTGATTGAGCCATCGCCAAAGGCCCTCCCGATGGGCGGCAGAGCGGATCGGCGGGTTCATCTGGGCGAAGGTCCCGAGCCGCGGATAGGCCTCCTCGGCGGCCAGGGTCAGGTGCTGCGGAGTCACCTCGCAGGTCGCGATGTCCTTGTGCTGGGCAATCAGCTCAAGCTCGGCGGGAGTCGTGACGTGGAGGATGTGGATCCGCCTCCCCGCCTCGCGCGCCAGCTTCAAAATGCGCCGGGTGGCGAGAAGTGCGCTCTCGTCGTCGCGCCACACTGGGTGGCTCGACGGGTCGCCCTCGATCCTCTGGTCCAGCCGGGCATTCATCCGCGCCTCGTCCTCAGCATGGATCGCGACCCTGCGCCGCCCGGAAGCAAGCACTCGTCGAAGATCCGAATCGCCCGCCACGAGCAGGTTTCCGGTCGACGCGCCCATGAAGATCTTGACGCCGGCGCAGCCCGGATGCCGCTCAAGCTCATTAAGCCGGTCGGCATTGTCGGCGGTGGCGCCGACATAGAAGGCATGGTCGCAATACATCCGGCCCTCGGCCCGCTTCAGTTTGTCGTCGAGCGCCTCGATCGTGTCGGTATTGGGTTTGGTGTTCGGCATCTCGAACACGGCGGTCACTCCGCCGAGCACGGCGGCCCTGCTCCCGCTCTCCAGATCCTCTTTATGCTCCAGTCCGGGCTCGCGGAAATGGACCTGGGTATCGATGACCCCGGGCAGGATGTTCAGGCCGGTGCAGTCGATCGTCTCGGCGGCGTCGCCGCCAGCGCCGATCCCCGCAATCTTTCCGTCGAGGACCGCGACATCCACGGTCTCGGGCCCGCCCGAGGTCCAGACGGTGCCGTTGCGCAGAATGAGATCGAAGCTTGCCATCTCGCCGCTTCCTTTCCAGTGAGCGCGTCCCTAACTCAGCTCTATGGCCGCGACCACCCTCAACGACCGCGCATTGCTCCGGCTGTCCGGCGAGGACGTCCGCGGGTTTCTCCAGGGCCTCGTCACCAACGATCTGGATCTGCTCGCACCCGAACGTCCGCTCTGGGCGGGAATCCTCAGTCCGCAGGGCAAGGCCTTGTTCGACTTCATCCTGTGGGCCGAGGGCGAGGACGTGCTCGTCGATTGCGAGCGTGAATCGGCGGACGCCCTGATGCGGCGGTTGACGCTTTACCGGCTGCGCCGCGCAATAACGATCGAGCGCGACGAATCGCTCGCCGTATCATGGTCACTCGAGGGAGACGGACCCCCCGATCCACGATTGCCCGAACTCGGCCGGCGCTGGCTCGGACCGGCGGCGGATGCGGCCGACATCGAATGGCTACGGCACCGGCTGTCGCTGGGCGTGACCGAAGGCCAGAGCGAGCTTGGGATGGACAAGACCCTCTGGCTCGAATGCAACGCGGCCGAGCTCAACGGCGTCAGCTTCAGCAAGGGCTGCTATGTCGGCCAGGAGAATACGGCGCGAATGAATTGGCGCAACAAGGTCAACCGGCGGCTCGTCGTCGTCCCGACCGATTCCGCAGGAG
>DAINCA010000063.1:0-9277 GCA_036732645.1 Allosphingosinicella sp. | reverse complement strand
TTCAGTCCAGAGTGGTGCGGTAACGAGCGAGAGCCAGAGCGGCGATCACGCAGAGGAAAACGGCCAAAGCGGTCAGGCTCGGCGCCATGTCGGCGAGGCCTTGCCCCTTGAGAAGGGCGCCGCGCACCACCCGGATGAAATGGGTGACCGGGATCATTGTCCCAAGCGCCTGCGCCCAATCCGGCATGCCGCGGAACGGGAACATGAAACCCGACAGCAGGATAGACGGCAGCAGATAGAAGACCGAAAGCTGCATCGCTTGGAGCTGGGTCCGAGTGACGGTTGAGATCAGGAAGCCGAGCCCGAGCGAGCCGATGATGAACAAGGTCACGCCGAGGATCAGCCCGGCCCAGCCGCCGGCCATGGGAACGTCGAACAGGACCCGGGCCATGAGCAGGATCAACGCCGTCTGGATCATTCCGACGATAACGAACGGGGCGAGTTTGCCGATCATCACCTCCAGCGGCTGGACCGGCGTGGCGAGCAGGCTTTCCATCGTTCCCCGTTCCTGCTCGCGGGTCACACCGATCGCTGTCTGCATTACCAAGGTCAGGGTGAGGACAATTCCGAGCAGACCGGGGACGATGTTGAAGGCGGTGATATTGTCCGGATTATAGCGGCGATGGACGACGAATTCGAACGGCGGGGCCGAGGCCGGGCGGGCGGCGCCGCCCACCAGATCGTGACGAAGGCTTTCCTGTGGCAATCGCGCAAGGATGGAAAGCGCACTCCCGATTGCGGTGGGATCGGTGGCGTCGGCTTCGACGAGGATCTGCGCGCGGTCATGACGCATCACCCGGCGGGTGAAATCTCCGGGAATTGTGATCGCGAACTGGACCTCGCCGGTTCGAACGAGCCGCTCCAGCTCCGCCGGCGAACGCGCCTGGCGGACGATGTCGAAATAGTCGCTGTTGGCGAGGCTGGAGACGACGGAACGGGCAAAGACCGAATTTTCCTGGACCAGAAGCGCCGTCGGAAGGTGACGAGGATCGGTGTTGATCGCATAACCGAAGAGAAGCATCTGAATGACCGGCACTACCAGGATCAGAGCGTAGGTGACCCGGTCCCTCCTGAGCTGGATGAACTCCTTGACGAGGACCGCCATCATGCGATCCAGTGAGAAACCTCGGCTATAAGCCACGCTACTCACTGGAAATTATCCTCAGCCTGATTCATCAGATGGATGAAGACGTCTTCAAGCGTCGGCTCCGATCTGGTCCATCGGAACGGCGGCCGGCGATGTGGCTCGAGTGAGCGGTCGAGCGCCACCGGATCGGCGCCGCTGACATGGATCGCGAGGCCGAAAGGAGTCGCCATTTCGATGGCGGGATCGTCGAGCAGCTGCGCCGTCAGGCGATGGACCCCCGGGCCTTCGCCGCGCCAGGTGGAAAGGCCGGCGGCGGCGATCACCTCGTCGGCCGTGCCGCGCGCGAGAAGCTCGCCATAAGCGAGATAGGCGATGTCGTGGCAGCGCTCAGCCTCGTCCATGTAATGGGTGGAGACCAGGACGGTCAGGCCGCGCGCCGCAAGAGCGTGGATCTCGTCCCAGAAGGTTCGCCGGGCCTGCGGATCGACTCCCGCGGTCGGCTCGTCGAGCAGAAGCAGTTGTGGCTCGTGGAGCGTTGCCACGGCAAGAGCGAGCCTTTGCTTCCAGCCTCCCGACAGGGTGCCCGAAAGCTGCTTCCGGCGCTCGGCCAGGCCAAGTTCCTCGAGCGCAGTGTCGACCCGTTGCCGACGCCGATCGAGGCCGCGAATGCGGGCGCTGAACTCGAGATTCTCCTGGACCGTCAGATCTTCGTAAAGCGAGAAACGCTGGGTCATGTAGCCAGTTCGTCTTTTCACCTCCCAGGCCTGGGAAATGATGTCGAAGCCGAGCGCATGGCCCTCGCCGCGATCCGGCGTCAGCAGCCCGCACAGCATCCGCAACGTCGTGGTCTTGCCGGAGCCGTTGGGGCCAAGGAAACCGGTGATTCGGCCTTGCTTCACCTGGATGGAGAAATCCTTGACCACCCGGCGGCCGCCAAATGCCTTGTCGAGGCCGCTGACGTCGATTGCGAACGTCACGAGTCGCCGATCGGCAGCACGTCCACCGGCAGACCGGGAACGATCGTTCGCCGATCGTCCGGACGGGCCTCGACCATGAAGACCAGGCGATCGCGCGACTCGCGGCTGTAAATGACCGGCGGCGTGAATTCAGGGCGAGGGCTGACGTAGGCGATGGTCGCGGTCAGGCCTTCGCCGCAGCCGTCGCAGCCGAAGCGAATCTTTCGGCCGATGCGGTAGGAGGCGATTTCGGCCTGTGGGACGAAGAAACGGACAAAGATCCGGTCGTCGGGGATCAAGGCAAGGATGGGCTGGTTCGCCGGCGCCCATTCGCCACGCTGAAAGAAGACATCCTCGACCCGGGCGGGGGCCGGGGCAGCAGGCGCCATGTCTTCGATCCTGGCGCTGGTATCCTGAAGCCGGGCTCGGGCCTGGGAGGCGCGGGCCTGCGCCGCTCGCTGCTGATCCTCGCGCTGGCCGAGGCTCGCCGCGCCGAGCCGGCGTTCCGCCGCCTGGACTCGCGCAGCCGCGCTTTCATGAGCGGCGCGGGCATCGTCGAGCCGAACCCGGGCGTAGATGCCGCGCTCGACCAAGGCGCTCACCCGATTGAGCATCGAGCGGGTTTCGCGTGCCTGCGCGCGCGCCGCTTCAACCTCAGCCTCCAATATGCCGAGTTCGATCGGGCGCTGGCCCTTGCGGGCATCTTCTGCCTGCGCTTCCGCCGCGGCGACGTCGGCGGTGGCCGAGGCGGACTGCGCAGCCTGCTGGCGCGGCTCGATGCTGAACAGGGGAGTCCCGGCGGCGACGTGCTGGCCGCGCCTTACGCCCAGCCCCTCGACCGTCCCTGCCACCGGCGAGGACAGATAGAGGGTCTCGGCCTCGATATAACCGGAGAGAGTCCGGGCCTCACCGGGCCGCGGTCCAAGCCACAGCCACGCCAGTAGAGCCAAGGCGGCGAGAAGGAGGACGACCAGGACCAGCCGCTGGCGCTTCATGCCTTTTCCCCTTGCTGGACAAGGCCTTCGAGCACGGTTTCGGCATGTTGGGTGGCGACCGCGACGAGATCGATCTCGGCCCCGCCGACCGGCGTAAACGTCTCACGCCAGAGCGTCCCGATCATCATCGGGCCCATGATCGAAAAAGCGTGGATCCGCGGATCACCGGGCCGAACCTCGCCCGTCTCCTGCGCCTTCTCGACGAGCCGGCAAAGAAGGCTGATCCCCTTGGCGACGACATTGTCGTGCCAGACCTTGGCAAGCTCGGGGAAATTGCGGGATTCGCCGAGCACCATCTTCGCCACAGCGCCGATCGGAGCGGAGGTCAGCACCTCCCCAAGCCGTGGGAGCAGAAGCCGAACCCGGTCGGCGAAAGGCAGGTCCGCGTCCAGAGCGAGCTTGCCCAAAGCGTCGACATTGGGTGCCACGGCGCGCTCGACGACCGCCCTAAAGACGTCTTCCTTGGTAGGGAAATAAAGATAGACCGCCCCTTTGGAGAGACCCGCTTCGGCAGCGATCGCCTCCATCTTCGCGCCGGCAAATCCCTTGACCGTAAAGATTTTCAGCGCGGCGGCGATGATGTCGTCGGGCCGCTCTTCCTTGCGTCTCTGCCAGCGGGGGGCCATCGCAACCTCTTAGTAAACGACCGGTCAGTCATTAAGCTTCCTTCAAACCGATGTCGAGTCTGATTCGGACACCGAACCGGAGATCGCGGGTAAACGCCTTCTTTACCAACTCCGCCGATAAGCGCCTGCGAGGGGAGCTGCGGGCGAGCGATGGACGATCTGATCAACGATTTTCTCACCGAGACACGGGAGATGCTGCAAGCCTTGTCCGGCGCCATCGTGGCGTGGGAACGGGAACCTGAGGACCGGGCGCGGCTCGACGAGATCTTTCGCTTCGTCCACACCGTCAAAGGCAATTGCGGCTTCTTCGATCTGCCACGGCTTCAGCAGCTCAGCCATGCCGCCGAAGACGCGTTGGCCGAAGTCCGCTCCGGCCGCCGTAATGCCGATACCAAGCTCGTCAGCGCCGTCCTCGCCGTCATCGACCGCATCGGCGAACTGGCGCAGGCACTCGAGACAGGCGACGCTTTGCCGAGTGAGACGGACGATCAGATCATCTTTGCACTCAGCCCGGAAGCAGAAGCGGTCGAGCCTGAACCCGAGGCCCAGGCGCCCGTGCCGGAAGCGAAGAAGGGGTTGCGAAGCATCCGCCTCTCGGTCGACCTGCTCGACCGGATGATGAATGGCGTCTCCGACGCGGTGCTCGCCCGCAACGAGCTTGCCCGCCGGCTTCGCGATGCCGACCGCGATGTCGCCGTCGAAGCGGCGTTCGAACGCGTCTCGAACTGCATCGCCGAGATTCGCGACGCCATCACCCGGACCCGGATGCAGCGGATCGACAATCTGTTCACCGCATTGCCGCGGATGGTTCGCGACCTTGCCGCCGAGCTAGGCAAGCAGGTCCAGCTCGAAGTGGATGGCGGCGATGTCGAACTCGACCGCGAGATGATCGAGATGATCCGCGACCCGTTGAGCCACATCGTCAGAAACGCCATCGACCATGGCCTCGAATCACCGGACGAAAGAGGCAAAGCCGGGAAGAATCCGGTCGGTTCGCTCAAGGTCTGTGCCCGCCAGGCCGGCAATCAAATCCTGATCGAGGTGAGCGACGACGGACGGGGCATCGACGGGGACGCCTTGGTCCGAAAGGCGGTCGCCGGAGGGATCATCAGCGCCGACCGCGCGGACGCCCTGACGTCGGCGCAGAAAACGGCGTTGATATTCGCGCCGGGTCTTTCCACTGCCGGGGCGGTGACGGCGATTTCCGGCCGCGGCGTCGGCATGGACGTGGTTCGCGCCAATATCGAGAGAGTCGGCGGAGTCACCGACATCGAATCGCGGTCCGGACAAGGCGTTCGTCTGTCGATCAGAGTGCCGCTCACCTTGACGATCATCCCGGCTTTGACGGTGAGCGCCGGTGGCCAGATCTTCGCCATACCGCGCTCCGGCATCGAGGAAATCCTGCGCGCCTCGGGCGGGACCGTGAGAATGGACAATGTCGGGGAATCGATGGTCGCGACAATCCGCGGCCGAAGGGTCCCTCTCGTCAGCCTTTCGCAGCTCTTGCGCGTCGAACCGCAGACGGCCGAGAACGATCGCAAGGTGATCCTACTCAAGCCGGCGGGTGGCGACGTCTATGCCCTCACGGTCGATGCGGTTCACGATCACGAGGAACTGGTGGTGAAGCCGGCCGCTCCAGCGATCATGTCCGCGGGCCTCTATGCCGGGACCACGCTCGCCGACGATGGGCGGCCGATCCTCCTGCTCGATCCGTCGGGCCTGGCAAAGCAAGCCGGGATCCGTCTTCAGGAGCAGGAAATCGAGCGGCACGTCGCGGAGCCGCGGGCGACCGCCGAGAAGGCGCGCGAATCGACCTTGCTGATCTTTCGTGGGCTCGACGGCGGTTGCCGGGCGGTTCCCGTCGCCATCATCGAACGGATCGAGGACGTGCCGGCAAAAGCGGTCGCGTTCAGCGCCGGCCGCCACCGCGTATCCGTCAACGGACAAATCCTCCCGCTGGCAGGGGGTCTGGCTCCGAAAGACGGGGCGACCCTTAGGATCCTTCGGCTGAGCGACGGCGTGTCCGAAATGGCTTACGGCTTCGACGCGGTCGTCGACATCCGTTCGGTCCTGCTCGACGTCCAACCCGCTGCGGCCCCCGGCGAAGTCGCCGGGGTCACGCTCGTCGACGGGACGCAGGTGGAATTACTCGACCCTTATTGGCTGTTCAGCGCTTATGCGGACAGCCTGACCGAGGAATCCGACCGCTTGGTCTGTGCATTGCCGCATGACGATCCCTGGATGGCGAACATGCTTCGGACGATGATCGAAAGCCTCGGTTATCGGGTAATTCGGGCTCCCGAAGGCGTCAGCGCCGATTTGCTGATCGCCAGCGTCGACGCGCCCGAGCAGAAAAACGTCGCCGCCACCCAGGTCCTGCGCATCCGGTCCGCACCCGATCAGAGTGGTGAGAACGATAATAGCGTCTACCGCTACGACCGGGCGGGCCTGCTCAGCGCGCTCAGCCGTGGCTCCCATCATGGAGGCGCGTTCAATGGTTGATCTGCTCCTCATCGTGCGGCTAGCCGGGCGTCGAATCGCGCTTCCCGCCCACGACGTCGAAGCGGTGGTCGAGCTCGACGGCCTGACGCCGGCCCCAGGCTCAGCGGACCATGTCGCCGGCCTGTCCGCCTTGCGCAGCCGGGTCCTCACCGTGATCGACGGCATCGCGTCACTGGGGCTCGGCCGAGCGGAAACGAACTGCCGGGAAGCGATCGTCGTGAACTCGGAAGGACATACCTACGCCTTGCTGGTCGAGGAGGTCGAAGACGTCGTCGAGGCCAATGGCGCGCCGGTGCCGGTCAATGCTCCGATCGGCCGCGGCTGGGACCGCGTCGGCATCGGCATGGTCGAAGCGGACGACGACCTGCTGCTGCTCGTCAATCCGCATCTTCTGATCGCGGCGCCGACGGCCCAGGCCGCCTGAAAGCGTGGATCACGCAATCCTGCTTTAAGGCTGTGCTTACTTCTTGCCGGTAAACCCGGCTTTCCGGTGCCCATTGGAGCGTAGAGCATGAAATATTGTCTGGTCGTCGACGACAGCAAGGTGATCCGCAAGGTAGCCCGCCACATCCTCGAGACCCTGAATTTCACGGTCGACGAGGCAGAGGACGGTCGCGTCGCGCTCGACAGCTGCGGCACGCGGATGCCGGACGTGATCCTGCTCGACTGGAACATGCCGGTCATGAGCGGAATGGAGTTTCTCAAGGCGCTTCGCCAATCGGATCATCTCGACCAACCGAAGGTCGTGTTCTGCACGACCGAGAACGACGTCGCGCATATCCGCGCCGCGATCGCCGCCGGGGCCGACGAATATGTGATGAAGCCGTTCGACCGCGAAACGATCCACAGCAAGTTGCAGATCGTCGGTGTCGCGTGAAGGCGACGACGGCCGTCGTCCGGCCGCCTGCTAAAATTCGAAGCGAGCCGCCGCTGCGGCTGATGATCGTCGACGATTCGTCGGTGGCTCGGGCGGTCCTGTCGCGGATGGTCGGATCCAGCCCCGATTTCGAGCTGGTCGCCGTCGTCGGAAGCGCCGTGGAGGCGCTCGACGCGCTGAAATCGGTTCGGGTCGATATCGTCCTGCTCGACGTCGAAATGCCGGGCGGAAGCGGCCTCGACGCACTCCCCGACATCATCCGGACCGGTGGCGGCGCCCGCGTGCTCATCGTGTCTTCGATGGCCGAGGAGGGCGCTGAAACCACGGTGCGTGCGCTGTCCCTGGGCGCGGCCGACGCCTTGCCCAAGCCGGGCGCAAGCATGTTCGGGGGTCGCTTCGCCGACGTGCTGGCGGACCGGCTTCGCAGGATCGGCCGAGCAACCCGGCAACCGGAGGCGGATGGCCCCGCGACGGCGTCCGATCCGATCACTCTCCGACCGATGGGGGAGGGCGCGCTGCGCTGCGTTGCGCTGGGCTCCTCGACCGGCGGCTTTCACGCTCTGACGGGCTTCCTGCGCGTGCTTCCGACTGAAATCGGCGCACCGATCCTCGTGACTCAGCATCTGCCGACGGTCTTCATGGCGTCGTTCGCCCGCCAGCTGGAAGCCGCTTCAGGCCGTCTCGCGCGGGTCGCGGAGGAAGGACAGGTTCTGCGCTGCGACGTCATCCATGTCGCCCCGGGCGATGCCCACCTTTGCCTCCGCCGCGATGGTAAGGATGTCGTCGTCCGCCTTGATCGCAAGGCTGCCCCTTCGGGCTGCCTGCCGTCGGTGGACCCGATGTTGATGTCGGTCGCCGAGGCTTATGGCGATGGCGGCATCGGGGTGATCCTGAGCGGCATGGGTCGAGACGGGCTGGCCGGAAGCCGCCACTTGGTGGAGCAAGGCGGCGCCGTCCTCGCCCAGGACCGGTCGACCTCGGCCGTGTGGGGCATGCCGCGAGCGGTTGCGGAGGCGGGGCTGGCTTCGGCGGTCCTGCCACCGCCCGATCTGGCGCGGCGGGTAGCGCTTCGTGCGGGGATGCAGTCATGGAAATAAGCACGTCTTCGCAGCGGATCCTCTCAAGCCTTCTCGAAGCAAAAACCGGCCAGCAACTCAGCCTCAGCCGGCGCTGGCGAATCGACACCGCTTTGGCCTCGATCATTCGCGAACATGGTTTCGCGACGATGGACCAGCTGGTTGCGCGGATCGTGTCCGGCCAGGCGCCGGCATTGGCGGAGCAGGTGATCGAGGCGCTCCTCAACAACGAGACCTATTTCTTCCGCGATAAATTGCCGTTCGACCTTTTGCTCGGCGGCCCCGTGAAGCGGCTCGAGCAGGCCCGGTCGAGGGAGCGGCGGATTTCCATCTGGTGCGCCGGCTGTTCGACCGGCCAGGAGGTCTATTCGCTGGCGATGAGTTTCGCCGAGGAAAAGGCGCGCTGGCAGGGCTGGAAGATCGACATCATCGGCACCGATCTCTCCCGTTCGGCCGTCGAGCGCGCCCGCGCCGGGATCTATTCCCAGTTCGAGGTCCAGCGCGGCCTTCCCGTCGTCCAGATGATCCGCTGGTTCGAAGAGGGCAACAATGTCTGGGAAGTATCGCGGGTACTGAAGGACATGGTCCGCTTCGAGGTCCGAAACATGATCGAGCCGCCGCCCCATCCGGGCAAGTTCGACATCATCCTGTGCCGAAACATCCTGCTTTATTTCACGCCGGAGATGCGACGACTGGCTTTCACCCGCCTTGCCGAAGCGATCGTGCCCGACGGCACCTTGATGCTCGGCGCCGGGGAAACCGTCCTCGGGCAAACGGAGCGCTTCGTTTCCGATCCCGACCATCGCGGGCTGTACATCAAGGCCGGCGGCGAGCGCCAAGTAGGTCTGGCGCGCGCCCGTGTCGCCTGACGAGGCTTGACGCGGCGACCGTATTCGAGCGCTAAAGGCCCGTGGACGATCTTGTCGACTGCCCCTCTCCCAATTTCGACGAGCGGGACCAGCCCGTGTCGATGGCCGTGCTCCATTATACCGGCATGGAGTCCGGCAAGGCGGCAATGGAGCGACTTCGCGATCCCGAAGCCGGAGTCTCCTGTCATTACCTGATCATGGAAGACGGCCAGATCGTCCGGATGGTCGCGGAGGACAAACGCGCCTGGCACGCCGGCCGCTCCAGCTGGCGGGGCATGCGCAACGTCAA
>DAINCA010000062.1:0-9413 GCA_036732645.1 Allosphingosinicella sp. | reverse complement strand
CGAGGCGATGATCGAGCGTGAGCCGATCACCGTCATCATGTCCCGCCGCGGCTGGATCCGGGCGATGAAGGGCCATGTCGAACTGTCGAATCCCGAGGCGCTGAAGTTCAAGGAAGGCGACGGCCCGGCCTTCTTCTTCCACGCCCACACCACCGACAAGCTGCTCCTCGCTTCGGCGAATGGGCGATTCTATACCCTCGCGGCCGACAGGCTGCCGGGTGGCCGCGGCTTCGGCGAGCCGGTCAAACTGATGGTCGACATCGAAGGCGAGGGCAATGTCGTCGCCTTGCTTCGGGCCGGAGCCGGCGAGAAACTGCTCCTCGCGTCGAGCGACGGGCGCGGATTCGTGACTTCGGCGGCCGGTGCCGTGGCCGAAACCCGAAAGGGCAAGCAAATCGTGAACCTTCGTCCCGGCGCCCGGCTGCGCGTGGTTCGGCCGTTGAAGCCCGATGACGATTATGTCGCGGTGATCGGCGACAACCGGAAGATGGTCGTATTCCCGATTGCCGAGCTTCCGGAAATGGGACGCGGGCAGGGGGTCCAGCTCCAGCGCTATCGCGATGGCGGCCTCGCCGACGCCACGACATTCGTGTTCGCTTCGGGTCTGTCCTGGCCGATGGGCGGTGAAAGCGGGCGCACCCGGGCGGAGCCGGACATGAATCCATGGCGGACGGCACGCGGCGCCGCCGGGCGGATGCCGCCGATGGGCTTCCCGCGCGACAACCCGTTCGGCTGACCCCCCGATCAGTCCGCACTGATCGAAAGCAAGCGTTAACCCTGTTCCTCTATGGGCTCTGACATGCAGGCTTCAGCATCGCGCCGACGTAAACCGGTCCCCTTCGCGGAGGATGCGGTGGCGGCTGTCGCCTCCGCGGGCATGGTGCCGGCGATCGAGACGCTGCTGACGGCGGCGCGACAGACCTATCTCGATGCCTTGCCGATAGCCGCCGCCATTATCTCGGCGGTGCCGAACGAGCCCTTGCTCGAGGCGGCCAACGAGCTGTTCCGGTCGATCGTCGAGTGGGACGAGCGCCTTGGCGAGCGAAGGCTCAGCCAGATCAGGCTGCTTCGCACCGGGCCGCTCGCCTCCCGTCTTGCCGCGTTCCTCAACGGCGACGACCCTGCCCATCAGTTCGACACGACCGACGGACGTCCGATCGGCGGTCACCACTTCACCGTCCGTTTCGCGCGATTGAGGGTGCTTCCAGGGCAGCCGAAAAGATGCCTCATCTCGCTGATCGACCGGACCGCGCAGGTGGAGACGGAAAAGAGCCTCCGTTCGGAGATGCTTCGCGACAGCCTGACCGGCCTGCCGAACCGTTTCGCCTTCAACGAACGCGTCGACACTGTGCTTGCCGACCCGGCCTTCATCGAGGGCGGCTATGCCGTGCTCGCCGTCGACATGACCCGGTTCAGCCGGGTCAATGAATGCATGGGCGCGCTGGCCGGCGACGAGCTCATCATCACCTTTGCGCGCCGCTTGGTCTCCGCGTTGCGGCCGACCGACATGCTTGCCCGCACTTCCGGCGACGAATTCGGAATCCTGCTGCGTCTCGACCGCGGCGTCACCGACGCGATGCGTGCCGCCGAGCGGATCAAGGCGGTGCTCACGCTTCCGTTTCGCCTTTCCGAACTGGAAATACGGGTCGACTGCGCGATCGGCTGCGCAATCCTCAATCATGGCGTGAACAGCGCCGACGAGGTCCTGCGCAACGCCCAGTTCGCGTTGAAGCGGGCAAAGAAGATCGGCACGACCCAGATCTACGAACCCACTCAGGCGCAGGCGGTGCGGCGGCGATTCAGCATCGAGACCGAGCTGAGATGCGCGATCGAGGCCGAGGCACTCACGCTCGCCTTTCAGCCTCTGATCCATCTCGAGACCGGCCGGGTCGCTGGCTTCGAGGCGCTGGCACGCTGGGAGCATGAAGGCCAGAGCGTCTCGCCCAGCGAGTTCATTCCCGTCGCCGAGGAATCCGGCCTGATCGTACAGCTCGGCCGCTGGGCACTCGACCGGGCGGCAAGCACGCTTCGAGACTGGGACCGCCAGACCGGCACCTTGCTGCCGCTCAACATCAGCGTGAACCTCTCGCCGATTCAGATCAGCCGCGATGATATCGCCGCTGCCGTGTCGGGGGCGCTCGCCGCGAATGGAATCGATGGCGGTCGGCTGACTCTCGAATTGACCGAAGGGGCGATCATCCAGGACCCTGACCGGGCCGCAAAGGCACTCAATGCATTGAAAAAATTCGATGTCCGGATCGCCATGGACGATTTCGGCACCGGTTTCACGTCTTTGGCCTCGCTCCAGAAGCTGCCGATCGATGTCCTGAAGATCGATCAGAGCTTCGTCAGCCAGATGCTTGCCGACAGCGATTCGACGGCGATTGTCCGGGCGATCCTGTCGCTGGCGCGGGCGCTGGGAATGGATACGACGGCCGAGGGCATCGACAGCGACGATCTCGCCGAGATGCTTACCGAGTCGGGCTGCACTTATGGCCAAGGCTATCATTATTCGGCGCCGCTGCCGGCGGCCGAAGCGCTCACTTACTGGCTGGACCGAAGCGCTTCCTCGACTTGACTCCGTGCCAAAGCGAGCACCTCTTCGCGATTGGTGCTGAACCCCGAGCGCAGCCACTTTTCCTCGACGGCCTGAAGGGCTTTCGCCACCGCTGGGCCCGCGATCAGGCCCATTCCGATCAGGTCACCGCCGCCGACGGGCATCTGCGGACGTTTCCAAGTTTCAAGCGGTTGCAGCGGCGGCTGCTGGTCCGCGTGGAGGAGGAAGCGGTCGATCGCCTGCGCGCTGCCGATCCGATACGCCAGGACCTGCGGATCATCGAGGGTGGGATCGGCAGCCGACACCAGGCGCGCGGCGGCTCGCTTCGACAGCCGCAAGCGTGCCGCCACCGACGCTGCGACATCTTGGTCGACGGGTAGCAAGGCGGCCAGACGCCGGATCGGATCGCCATTGATGCCGCTGAGTCGCTCGGCCACGATCAGACGCTCGAGGCGTTCGGCGTCCAGGATTTCCGGTAAGACCGGCTTCAGGATTCCTCGCGAGATCATCAACTTCACGGTCGCGCTCGGGTCGGGGAGGCCGAGCAGCTTAAGCAATTCGTCGGCGATCCGTTCGCGGGACAGCGCCATCAGGTCATTGGCCCGTACCGCGCAGGCCGCGAGTCCCGCTTCATCGGGTTCGCCGGAGCCGAAGCGAGCGTGAAAGCGGAAGAATCGGAGAATTCGCAGATGATCCTCGGCGATGCGGACGCGCGGATCGCCGATGAAACGGACATGCCGCGCCCGAAGATCGTCGAGACCGCCGAAATAATCGAATATCTCACTGGTCTCGGGATCGGCGCTGAGCGCGTTGATCGTGAAATCCCGACGGGCCGCGTCCTCGCGCCAATCCTGGGTGAAAGCGACGGTCGCCCGCCGGCCATCGGTCGAAACATCGCGCCGAAGCGTCGTCACCTCGATCGGCCGCCCTGCAAGGACGGCGGTGATGGTGCCGTGGGCGAGACCCGTCGGAACCGCCTTGATCGCGGCTTGCTCGAGCCGGCGGACAACCTCACCCGGAGCATGGTGAGTGGCGAGATCGACGTCGCTCACCTCCAGCTCGAGCAATGTGTCGCGAACGCAGCCGCCGACGAAGCGGGTCTGCCCCTGGTCGGCGCCGAGCACCGCGAGCAGGCGGTCCAGTCCGCTTCGCCGGCGCCAGTTGGCTTCGGGCAACTTCATTCCGCGGACTCCAGCCGTCGGGAGAGGTTGACGATCATCGCTGCCGTCGCTCCCCAAATCCTGCGGCCTTCATACTGGATTTCATAATAACAGCGTTCACGACCTCGCCATTCGACCGACCGAACCAGCTGGTGCGCCGGATCCAGAAGATAATCGAGCGGCACCTCGAAAATGGCCGATACTTCGCCGGGATGTGGCCTCAGGGCCAGGTCCGGTGGGAGGATCCCCACCACAGGCGTCACTTCGAAGCCGGTGACCGTTCGATAACGGTCGGCGATGCCGATGATTTCGACCAGGGCTCGCGGTAGTCCGATTTCTTCCTCTGCCTCGCGAAGCGCCGCATCGACCGGGCCTTCATCGCCAGGATCGATCCGGCCACCGGGAAAGCTGACCTGCCCCGGATGCTTTCGCATCGTTTCCGGACGCAGGGTCAACAGGACAGCGGGGACCGGTCGATCGATGATCGGCACCAGCACCGCCGCTTCGGCGACTTCTTCACCCATTTGCTCGTCGTCGAGGACGTCGCCGGCGAGGAGAATCGGGGCTCGGCGGTGACCGCGCTCCAGCGCTTCGCGAAGGCGTTCCGAGAGGGTCACGTGCCCGGCTCGAACGAGAAGAAGGTTCCGCCGCTCCATAGTCCTGGCCGTTCGGAATTCTCGGCCAATGCGAGATCGGCGAGCTCATAATATACGGCGCGCGCGATCAGGGCGTCCAGGCCGGGCCGCACTTCGAGGCAGGGACGCGGCCCGGCCTCGAAGCGAAGCGGGTGATCGGCCCCGGCAATGACGAAATCGCCGGTGTTGAGACGGAAGGCCAATGTCCGGCCGCGCGACGATCCGTCGCTTTTCACCTCGACCGCCACGAACGGCGCGTCCTCGACCGCTATGTCGAGTTTCTCCGCCGGGGTCACAAGGACGAATCGCCCGTCCGGCTCGCGCCGCAATATGGTGGAGAACAAGCGGACCATTTCGGGGCGGCGGATCGGTCGCCCTTCATGATACCAGCTTCCGTCGCGCGCGATCCTCATCGCGCTGTCGCCGCAATGCTCCGGCTGCCACAGATGAACCGGCGGCAGCTTCCGCTCCTCCGCGAGGCGGGCGACTTCGGTCAGGCTGAGGCGGCTGAGGTCGTCAGGCATCGGGGCGATGTAGCGGCGGTGCTGGCCATGCGCAAAGCGCGGCGCTATCGACCCGGTGTGGAATTCGACGGGCCAAGGACAGCGATCGTCACCGGCGGAGCCCGCCGCGTCGGCGCCGAGCTTGCCCGGGCGCTTGCCGCCGACGGCTGGCACGTCTTGATCCACTTCAATAGATCGAAGTCCGAAGCGCAGGCGCTTGCCGGCGAGCTTGGAAACGCGTCGATCGTTCAGGCCGAACTTGGCGAGCCCGACGCAGCGGAGCGGATCTTCGCCGCCCTCGAGGGGGTGCCGCCGGCTCGATTGCTGGTCAACAACGCCTCGAGATTCGTCCACGATTCGGCACGGGAGTTCTCCGCATCGGACTGGGATCTGCACCTCGACACGAATCTTCGCGCCCCAGCTCTTCTGTCGCAGGCCTTCGCTCGGCATCTGGCGGAAGATTCGGGCCTCATCGTCAATCTTCTCGATTCGAAGCTGGTTGCCCTCAACCCCGATTTCTTCAGCTACACGATATCGAAGATCGGCCTTGCCGGACTGACCGAATTGACGGCTCGAGCCTTCGCCCCGAGGATCCGGGTCTGCGGAATCGCGCCTTCGGTGACGATGGTATCCGGGCCGCAGAGCCGCGATAATTTCGTCCGGGTTCACAAGTTGAATGCCCTCGGCCGCGGCGTGAACGTGGCCGAAATCGTCGAGACTCTTCGCTTCATCATCGCGACTCCGACGCTGACCGGCCAGAATATCGTCCTCGACGGCGGCCAAAGATTTTTGAGCCTGTCCCGAGATGTTCAGTTCCTGGAGACATGAGCATGCAAAATATCGCCCGGCTCGATGGCCTCGTGCCGGACTGCCTAGCCCCCAAGAGCCGAAAGATCGTGCTCGAAGACTTTGCCTTGCTGGTCGACATCGGCTTTCACGATTTCGAGGTTGGCCATCCACAGCGACTGCTGCTCACGGTCGAAGTATGGGTCGACGAGCGATCCTTCGCAGCGAGCGATGACGTGGCCAATGCCTGGGACTATGATTTTCTGCGCACCGAGATTGGCGCGCTTGCGGCCGGCCGCCGGTTCAATCTCCAGGAAACGTTCGTCCGGGAGATTTACGATCTGGTTGCGGCTCGGCGCGGAGTAACCGCGCTTCGCGTTTCGGCGCGCAAGCCCGATATCTATCCCGACTGCGGCGGCGTCGGCGTCGAACTGGCCTCTTTTTAGGCGCGCTTCATCAAACACGGCGCGGATGACGCGGCGTCAGCGGCGCGTGCGTGTCCGTTGGCAGGTCCCCAGCCGGTCGAGGATCAGGCGATAATCGGCCTGGATCGCACGCGATTCGTCCGGACCGGCCTCTTCGAGGCTTCGGCGCGGAAGCACCGCCGGCAGACTGCAGGCCAGGCGATACCAGAGCAGGGATTGGGGCTCAGGCGGCAAAGCGGCATCGTCGACGATCTCGCCCAGGGCGACGGACCAGCGCGGTTGCTCGCGCGGACGGCGAAGGACGTTGAGCGAGATCGGCCGGCCGTCGGCCGTCTGGAGAAAGATCTGGGTTTCGCTCTCGCCCGCGAGCGAACCGGGGACATGGAAAGCGCGGCCTATTCCGGTAATTCGCGGCGGCGCATTGGTGGCATTGGCCTCGCGCAGGATGTTGCGAAGCTGATCGGCCAGTGCCGCGGAATATGGGAGCTGAGCATCCGGCGCAACCAGGCGAATTTCACCCGGACGGTTGCCGGCGACGGCCGCGAAGACGAGCAACTCGTCATTCTTGCGAATGCGTGCGGGCCGGCCGCGCGCATCGTTGGGAAGGTCGATCATGTAGCTGACTCGCTGCGGTGACGCTTCCGGACCGCGAATCAGTGCCGTAACAATGGCCTCGATCAAGAAACGGCGATGGCCGGGCGCGACATTGGGGGCTTCGTCCCGATCGAACTGATCGGCGTCCACGACGCGGACATGGGCAACGAACGGCGCTGCCAACGCAAGGTCCGCCATGTCGGCGTAGCTAATCGCCGGTAGTGGAGGAACGATTTGTGATTCAACGGGTTGGGCCATGACCGCGGTCAGGCCTGCGGCCAATCCAATCGACAGGATACGCATACATTCTCCCTAAAAGGCCCTTGGACCAAACCCTAGTCGGCCCCGTCTTAACCCCCGATTGCGGCGCAAATTCGCCGTCAGCGGGGGAATCACGGGGGCATTGCGTCCGCGAAAGTGCCGCGATAGAGACACCGCCTTCACTCGTGCCGTTACACGGATGAACTGATTTCATGCCGCTGCGTTTGGGGTAGTTGATGCCGAGCGAATACAGAAGGAGCGTGGCTGATTAATGTCCTTCACTGATCAAGGGGTAAGCCAGGCCCGAATCTGGGCGATCATCGGCGTGGCCATCCTCCACGCGTTGCTCGCATATGCGTTCGTGACCGGCCTCGCCTACGACTTCGTCAAAAAGGTCTCAGAGGATCTCAAGACCTTCGAGGTTGTCGAGGAGCCGCCGCCCCCCGAAGAGGTGCCGCCGCCACCCGAGACCCCGAAGGAGGTGGCGCCCCCGCCGGTCGTCGCTCCGCCGCCGCTGGTGAGGACCAACGTTCCGCCCCCGCCGATCTTCTCGGTGCCCTCGGCACCGCCGCCGCCGGTGACCTATACCGCGCCGCCGGCTCCGCCGGCGCCGCCACCGCCACCGCCGCCGCCGCCGCGGGTGGTCGAACCTGCCCGCGCTCGGGCCAATCTCGCTGGCCTCATCAGCAGCGACGATTACCCGCCGTCCGCGCTTCGCAACGAGGAGCAGGGCACGGTCCGGGTGAGGCTCAGCATCGACACGAACGGCCGGGTGACCAACTGCTCGGTGACTCAGTCCAGCGGTTCGTCGTCGCTCGATTCGACAACATGTCGTTTGCTGCGCAGTCGAGCCCGGTTCACGCCGGCTCGCGACAATCAGGGTCAGCCAATTGCGGACACCGTAAACTCGCCGCCGATCCGGTGGCAGATTCAATCGTGATGCGGGTGTGAAACCCCTGTTCTTCATTCCAGACTGAGAGGAAAACGTTCAAATGGCAGCACCAGCAGCACCCGCCGGCGAAAACCCTTATGGTATCGTCGCAGCGCTTCAAGAGGGCGGTATCATCGCCCAGATCACCTTCGGCCTCCTCGTTCTCATGTCGGTCGCGTCCTGGTACGTCTTCTTCGTCAAGATCATCGAGCAGCAGAAGATCATCAACGAGGGCCGTCGCGCTCGAACCAGCTTCTGGCAATCGGCCAACCTTCGCGAAGGCGCCAACAAGCTCGACAAGAACGGCGCCTACCGCCAGATCGTCGACGACGGCCTGCTCGCTCGCGAGCAGCATGACCGGCTGACCGATCCGATCGACCAGCATGACTGGATGCTCGGTTCGCTCGCTCGCAGCCAGGGCGCGATCACCTCGAAGCTCTCCACCGGCCTTGCATTGCTCGCCACGGTCGGCTCGACCGCTCCGTTCGTCGGACTGTTCGGCACCGTTGTCGGCATCTATCGCGCTCTCATCCGGATCGGCGCGTCCGGTCAGGCGTCGATCGACGCCGTCGCCGGCCCGGTCGGTGAGGCGCTGATCATGACCGCTCTGGGTCTCGCCGTCGCGGTTCCGGCGGTCATGCAGTACAACTGGCTGATGCGCCGCAACAAGGCGATCACCGAGGAGCTGGCCCGCTTCTCCAACGACGTCCACGGCTACATGATGTCGGGCGGCACCGTCCGACCGGCCGCTCGGTCGGGCGCCGGCACGAAGGGCGCCACCACCACGGGGACGACTGGTTCGACCACTCGCGCGCCGAGCGGCAGCACCGCCACCGGCAGTGCGACTGGGACCACCACTACCAGCCCGAACAAGATGTAATGGTCGAGGCGGCGGGGCATTCGCTCCGCCGCCGTCAGCCGCCTCGCGGCGGCGGATGCCAGAATAGGAAAACGTAAACATGGCAATGAGTGTCGGTCCAGCGGCTGAGGGCGAAGAAACCCCGATGTCCGACATCAACACGACGCCGCTCGTCGACGTCATGCTGGTGCTTCTGATCATCTTCCTCATCACCGTGCCGATCACCTTGCAGACGGTGCCGGTGCAGCTGCCGAAAGTCGAATATGAGCCGACGGTGACGAAGCCGGAGAACGTCAATCTCTCGGTTAGAGCGGTGAACGGCCAGTGCGAAGTCTATTGGGAGCTGACCCGGATCAATTCCGAGCAGCTGCTCGATCGCGCGGTCGCCGATCTCGAACGCCAGATCGAGGCAGCCGGCGGAGCGGAGAATCTCACCGACGAGACCTTGCCCGAAGCGCATATCCGTTCCGACGTGAATACGCCGTGGCGCTGCGTGGGCGGAGCGATCGCGGTGATGCAGCGGGCCGGTTATCCGCGCGTCGGCTTCATTTCCGAGCCGGAGCCGCGCGGCGGCACCCGGTTCTGATGAATTTGTTCCAGGAGTAGTCGAAATGGCGGCGGAAGTTCTCAATCCCGAATCATCAGAACCGATGATGGACATCAACACGACGCCGTTGATCGACGTCATGCTGGTGCTCCTGA
>DAINCA010000061.1:0-9723 GCA_036732645.1 Allosphingosinicella sp. | reverse complement strand
GCGAGGTCTGCTTCAACACCGCGATGACCGGCTATCAGGAGATCATGACCGATCCCTCTTATGCGCGGCAGATCGTCACCTTCACCTTCCCGCACATCGGCAATGTCGGCGCCAATTACGAGGACCTGGAGGCCGACAATCCCTGGGCTCTTGGATGCGTCGTCAGGGAAGACGTCAGCGCGCCGAGCAATTTCCGGGCGGTTCAGAGTTTCGCCGACTGGATGCGCACGAACGGGCGGATCGGCCTTTCGGGAGTGGATACGCGGGCGCTCACCCGGCGGATCCGCACCGGCGGGGCGCCCAATGGAGTCATCGCGCATAACCAAAAAGGCGAGTTCGACGTTGCCGCCTTGCTGGCCAAGGCGCGCGAATGGCCGGGCCTGGAGGGCATGGATCTGGCAAGGGAAGTCTCCTGTCGGCAATTGTACCGCTGGGCAGGAGGCCGCTGGACCCTGGGTCAGGGTTATGGCGAGCGCGATCACGACGAGTCGCTGCCCCACGTCGTCGCCATCGACTACGGCTCCAAGCGCAACATCTTCCGCAACCTGGCCGACGCGGGCGCCAGAATCACCGTGCTTCCGGCCACCGCCAGCTTCGACGAGGTCATGGCCCATAAGCCCGACGGAATTTTTCTCTCCAACGGGCCCGGCGATCCCGCGGCCACCGGTGAATATGCGGTGCCGGTGATCCGCCAGCTCCTCGAAACGAAAAAGCCGCTCTTCGGTATCTGTCTCGGCCACCAGCTGCTCGGCCTCGCAGTCGGCGCCAGGACGACAAAGATGCACCAGGGCCATCGCGGCGCCAATCATCCTGTTAAGCGACTGGAGGACGGGCGAGTCGAGATCACCAGCATGAACCACGGTTTCGCGGTCGAGAAGGACAGCCTGCCCGACAACGTCCGCGAGACTCATGTCAGCCTGTTCGACGGCAGCAATTGCGGCATGGAACTGACCGACCGGGCCGCCTTCAGCGTCCAATATCATCCGGAGGCCAGTCCGGGTCCACAGGACAGCCTCTATTTGTTCGAGAAGTTCGTGGGGCAGCTTCGGTGAGGCCTGCCCGCCGACGCAACCTTCGGCTGAACCCTATCGAGTCGATCGAGGAGCCTCAGTAGTTCATGCCCAAGCGTACCGACATTTCCTCGATCCTCATCATCGGCGCGGGGCCGATCGTCATCGGCCAGGCGGCCGAGTTCGATTATTCCGGAACGCAGGCGGCCAAGGCGCTCAAGGCCGAAGGCTATCGGATCGTCCTGGTCAACTCCAACCCGGCGACGATCATGACCGACCCCGAGCTTGCGGACGCCACTTATATCGAGCCGATCACCCCTGAATATGTGGCCCGGATCATCGAGAAGGAACGGCCCGACGCCGTGCTTCCAACGATGGGAGGCCAGACCGCCCTCAACACGGCTCTGGCCTTGTTCAAGGACGGCACGCTCAACCGATATGGGGTAAGAATGATCGGCGCCGACGCGGCGGCGATCGAGATGGCCGAGGATCGCCTCAAGTTTCGCGAGGCGATGGACCGGATCGGTCTCGAAAGCCCGCGCTCGGCGATCGCCCACAGTCTCGAAGAGGCTACCGCCGCGCTCGAGACGGTCGGTCTTCCGGCGATCATCCGGCCAAGCTTCACCCTGGGCGGCACCGGCGGCGGAATCGCTTATAATCGCGAAGAGTTCGAGCAGATCGTCGCCGGCGGCCTCGAAGCGTCGCCCACCGACGAGGTACTGATCGAGGAATCGGTGCTCGGCTGGAAGGAATATGAGATGGAGGTCGTCCGCGATCGCGCGGACAACGCCATCATCATCTGCTCGATTGAGAATGTCGATCCGATGGGAATCCATACCGGCGATTCGATCACGGTCGCGCCAGCATTGACCCTGACCGACAAGGAATATCAGGTGATGCGCAACGCCTCGATAGCAGTGTTGCGCGAAATCGGCGTTGAAACAGGTGGTTCCAACGTTCAGTTCGCTGTCAATCCGAAGGATGGGCGGCTCGTCGTCATCGAGATGAACCCCCGGGTCTCGCGGTCCTCGGCTTTGGCGTCGAAGGCGACCGGCTTCCCGATCGCCAAGGTCGCCGCCAAGCTGGCCGTCGGCTACACCCTGGACGAGATCCAGAACGACATTACCGGCGCCACCCCGGCCAGCTTCGAGCCGACGATCGATTATGTCGTCACCAAGATCCCGCGGTTTGCGTTCGAGAAATTCAAGGACAGCGAGGCCCTTCTCACCACCTCGATGAAATCGGTGGGGGAGGTGATGGCCATCGGGCGCAACTTCCACGAAAGCCTTCAGAAGGCGCTTCGGGGGCTGGAGACCGGCCTTATCGGGCTCGACGGGGTGAAGGAGCTGTACGGCGCCTCGCGCGCCGAGATCGAGGCGGCGCTGGCTCGTCCGACACCGGACCGGCTGCTCGTCGCCGCCCAGGCGATGCGCGAAGGCTTCGAGGTAGGAGAGATCCACGCGATCACCCATTACGACCCCTGGTTCCTCGAGCGCCTCCGCGAGATCGTCGACGCTGAAGAGGCGATCTGCCGGGACGGACTGCCGAGAGACGCCCAGAACATGCGGCGCCTGAAGGCGATGGGCTTTTGCGATCGCCGCCTCGCCGAACTGGCGCTGAAGTCGGCCCATATCGCCGGCGGCGGTGTGAAGACTCGGGCCCGCTCTCACGGCCTCATCCACGACGCGGTCAAGGCCATGATCGGCGCCACCACGGAAGACGAGGTCCGCCGCCTTCGTCATCGGCTCGGCGTCCGCCCGGTGTTCAAGCGGGTCGATACCTGCGCCGCCGAATTCGAGGCCAAGACCCCCTACATGTATTCGACCTACGAGAGCCCGAGCTTCGGCGAGCCGGAAGATGAGAGCCTGCCGTCGGATCGGCGCAAGATCGTGATCCTCGGCGGCGGCCCCAACCGCATCGGTCAGGGGATCGAATTCGATTATTGCTGCGTCCATGCCGCTTATGCGCTCAAGGAAGCCGGGTTCGAGACCATCATGGTCAATTGCAACCCGGAGACGGTCAGCACCGATTACGACACCTCAGACCGCCTTTATTTCGAACCGCTCACCGTCGAGGACGTGCTGGAGATCCTCCATGTCGAGGCTTCCCGCGGTGAACTGGTCGGGGTCATCGTCCAGTTTGGCGGCCAGACCCCGCTCAAGCTCGCAGCGGCTCTCGAGAAAGAGGGGATTCCGATCCTGGGAACGTCTCCCGACGCCATCGACCTTGCCGAGGATCGCGAACGCTTCGCCGGGTTGGTCGACCGGCTCGGCCTCAGGCAACCGGCCAACGGCATGGCGCGCAGCCGGGACGAAGCGATCGCGGTCGCAGAGCGGATCGGCTATCCCGTCCTCACCCGCCCGAGCTACGTGCTCGGCGGACGCGCGATGGAGATCGTCGATGGGCCTGCCCAGCTCGACGATTATATCCACACCGCCGTCCAGGTCTCAGGCGACAGCCCGGTCCTGATCGACCAGTATCTGCGCGATGCGATCGAAGTGGACGTCGACGCCCTTTCCGACGGCACCGATGTCGTCATCGCCGGTGTCATGCAGCATATCGAGGAAGCGGGCGTCCACTCCGGCGACAGCGCCTGCTCGCTGCCACCCTACAGTCTCGAACCGGCGATCATCGCCGAGATCGAACGGCAGGCTCGCGAGCTGGCCCTCGCCTTGGGGGTGAAAGGGCTGATGAACGGCCAGTTCGCGGTGAAGGACGGAATCGTCTACCTGATCGAGGTAAATCCCCGCGCCAGCCGAACCGTCCCCTTCGTCGCCAAGGCAATCGGGACGCCGATCGCCAAGATCGCGGCCCGGATCATGGCCGGGGAGCCGCTGATGACCTTCCTGCCATTGGAGCGCGACGTCGCCCATATCGCCGTCAAGGAGGCCGTCTTTCCCTTCGCGCGGTTCCCGGGCACCGACCCGGTCTTGTCACCGGAAATGAAGTCTACCGGGGAAGTCATGGGTATCGCTAGCGATTTCGCGACAGCCTTCCTCAAGTCCCAACAGGGAGGAGGGGTCTCGCTGCCGACCGAGGGGACGTTGTTCGTGTCGGTCAAGGACAGCGACAAGCCGATTGTCCTGCCGGCAGTTCGAGCCCTGATCGAGCTCGGTTTCAGGGTCATCGCCACCGGCGGAACGGCCGATTATCTGAGTGATGAAGGACTGGCCGTCGAGCGGGTCAACAAGGTCGCCCAGGGCCGCCCGCACATCGTCGACAAGATCAAGGATGGCGAAGTCGGCCTCATCTTCAACACCACCGAGGGCTGGCAGAGCCACAAGGATTCGGCATCGATTCGCGCCTCGGCCGTCATGCAGAAGATTCCCTACTTCACCACCGCCGCTTCGAGCGCAGCCGTGGTCAGAGCGATCGCCTCGCTGAGGGACCGGAGCCTTGAAGTGCGCTCGTTGCAGGACTATTATTCAGCCTCCAAAGCACACTCCTGACAACTTACCCATGTTCATGCGGTCCTTTCAGGCGGATCGCTTCAAGACAAGTTTTGACGAAAGGCGAAGTGAATGGCGACGGTCGACAAGCTGCCCATGCTGGCGGAGGGCTACGAGAAGCTCCAGAACGACGTCCGTCATCTGAAAACGGTCGAGCGTCCTTCGATCATCGATGCGATCGAAGAAGCCCGTGGCCATGGCGATCTCTCGGAGAATGCCGAGTATCACGCGGCCAAGGAACGGCAGGGCCAAGTCGAGGCGCAGATCGCCGATCTGGACGATCGAATCAGCCGGGCGATGGTCATCGATCCGTCCACCTTGTCGGGAGACAAGGTTATCTTCGGCGCCACCGTCCATCTGCTCGATGAGAACGACAAGCCGATCAAGTATCAGATCGTCGGCGAGACCGAGGCGGATGCGCGGATCGGCCGGATCAGCTACAATTCGCCGCTCGGCCGGGCCCTGATCGGCCGCACGGTCGGCGAAGAAGTCGAATTTTCGGCGCCGTCCGGCGACAAATATTACGAGATCGCCAAGATCGAATTCATCTGAGCCGAAGGTGCAAATACCCCAGAGCTGGAGCAAGGCGCGGCTGACGCTGGCGATCCTCGGCGTCACGGTGGCCGCATGGCTCCTCGCCGTCACGCTTCAGCGCGAGGAGTGGGTGGCGATCTGGGGCGGCTTCATCCCGGCCCGTTACGCTTTTGGCGACCAGGGCATGGCCTTTGCCCCGTTCTGGCTGACGCCGCTGACGTCGACGCTGATCCATGCCGGGTTCGTCCACTTGCTCTTCAATATGCTGATCCTGGTCGTCTGTGGCCGAGCCGTGGAATCCGTGGTCGGGCCCGTAGGCCTCCTCATTCTCTATCTCCTGGGCGCTTACGGGGCGGCGGCCGCCCAGTTCGTCATTGAGCCCGATGCGGCCACAGTGATGGTCGGAGCCAGTGGCGCGATTTCCGCCATTCTCGGCGCCTACGCGCTCCTGTTCGGCCGCAACAAAGTGAAGGTTCGAAACGCCAAGCTTGCGCTCTGGCTGAATGCGCTTTGGCTATTGGCGGCCTGGGTAGGCCTCAATCTCGTGATGCGCATCGTCGCCGCGGGAGGCGCGATCCCTGGAACCGGCGGTGGCGTCGAGGTAGCGATTGCCGCCCATATCGGCGGCTTCCTCGTCGGGATCGCTTTGACCTGGCCGCTGCTTCTGCTGCGCTATCGCCGGGCCTGAGGGGCCTAACTGCGCTCCGAGCCCAGTTCCGGCTCGAGCAGGCGGTGAAGATGGACGACGACATATTTCATCTCGGCATCGTCGACCGTGCGCTGGGCATTGCCGCGCCAGGCGTCGAGCGCGCTGGCATAATCGGGATAGAGACCGACGATGTGGATCGTCGACAGGTCGAAATCGAGGCCCTGCGGATTCTTGACGCGGCCGCCGAAGACAAGGTGAAGTCTGCTCATGGGGCGAGCGCCTAGGTAGGTTCGCCGCTGCGCGCAAGCTCTGCCCGCAGCGGCGATTCCTGGTCAGGGTTTGCCCGTGACAGCTTCGACGACCGCTTCGCCGACCTTCTGGGTAGCCCGACTGCGGATCTGATCGACCTGCTCCTTGCCGGCATCGAGGCCGCGCTGGGCCGCTTCGCGTGCCGCGCTGGTCAGGCGACGGCCGGTCTGGCCCAGCAATTCCTCCTCGCGGCGGGTGCTGGGAACGAGAAAGCCGAGCAGAGCGCCGATGGCGAGTCCGCCGATCACGGCGCCCACGGGATAGACGGCAATCTGGTCGGAAGCGCTGCGGGTCACTTCTGCGGCACGCCCTCGCGCACTCTCATAGGCCGAGGCGGTCCGCTGGCGCGCCGACTGATAGGCTTCGGCGGCACGGTTTCGGGAGGTCTCGCTTGTTGCGGTTTCGGTACGTGTTTCAGTTTCGGTATTGGTAGCCATCAACTCACTCCTTCGGTCACTGACGCGACGACGGTGGGTGCCGTCGCGCGGAAATCGTCATTTTCGGTCGGGATCACGGTGGTGATCCGACCGTCATCTTCCTCCCCCTCAGTCCAAATCCGTGTCACGGCTCGCTTCAGCGGCTCGCGAGCGAGGAACAAGGCGAAAGCCCCGATCGCCAGCGAAACCGCCGCAGGACGCTTCTTCACGGCGTCCAGGGCGCCTTCAGCCAGGGTCTCGCTCTTGTCCTTGACGCCGTCCCAGGCCTCGGTGGCGAGATTTCCGGGACGAAGTCTCAGCTGGAGCGCACCGACGCTGCTGTCGAGCCGGGCCCGAGCCAGAATGACGTTGCGCTTCGCCTGTTCAAGGTCCCTGATGGTCATTGAAGCGTTTCCCCGCGGGCGATCGCCTGCCGTTCCTCTTCGTCGCCCGACAGAGCGCCAAGTCCAGTGAGGCCGATTCGGACGAGCACGTAGCCCACTCCGGCAAGCACCAGGGCAATGGCGAGTCCGGCCAGAACCGGGCCGATCAGATTGGCGAGGCCGAGCACGAAGCCGATAATGAGCGCGGTGAGAGCCGATAGCCCGAGCACCGCACCCGCCGTGAGCAGGATCAGACCATTGCGGGCCCGGCCGGCGCGATGCCGGGCGATCTGCCGATACAGGCCGATCTCCGCTTTGGCATATTCCCGGCCGTCCTCGATCAGGCGGCCGAACAGGTCGCCCACCGATTCCTCACTCGGGTCGTGTGCCGGCCCCGGCAAGGATCAAACCCCGCCGCCGGCCGTGGTGTCCTCGTTCGAACGCCGGCTTCCGCCGCTGCGTCCGGTGCTGGACTGCTCGATCCCGGTGCGGATCACGCGCATCAGAGCGAAGCCGGCTACGGCCGCAGCAGCGATCGCGATGCCCGGGCTGGCGCGGACCGCCGAGCGGCCGTCATCCAGCAGGTCGTCGACCGTCTTCTCGCGGACGCGTCCGGCAAAGGAAGAGACCGCATCCGCCGCCTGATGGGCATAACGGCCATAATCTTCGCCAAGCCGTTCATCGATCGAGCGGGCGGCGTCGTTGATGACTTCGCTGAAATTGTCGAGCAGCCCGGTCGCACGTCCCTTCCCGTCGTCCGCGAGGCCTCTTAGCTTGTCGGTCGCCTGGCCGCGAAGGGTGCTGACCTGGTCGCGCACCTGGTTCACCAGTTTGTCGGTGGCTCCGCCAGAGCCAGCCTCGCTCGACGCAACAAAGCCACCTTCACTGGTGGAGCGCGTGGAGCTTGGCGCTACCGAGGTTCCGCCGCTGCCGCTGCCGCTGCCGGCGGTGCGGTTACCGGCGGCACTGGAGCCGGACGCGCCATTGACGATGTGATCGGTGCCTTCGGGAAGTTCGGGATCGCGCGGGGGCATAAGCTTCTCCACTTCTAGGTAAAACTCTCCTCGCGAGAACACCTGCCCGGGGACTTCCGTTCCGGCGCCTGCAAGGAAAGTTGCATGCACATCGACCGGCCGATAATCGGCCTTATCCCAGATAGTATTTCATAACGGGGTTGCAACAAATGACCGCGATCATCCACGTCCATGCCCGCCAGATCCTAGACAGCCGCGGCAACCCCACCGTCGAGGCGGAGGTTCTGCTCGAAGACGGCAGCCTCGGCCGCGCCGCCGTACCCTCCGGGGCCTCGACCGGCGCCCACGAAGCGGTCGAGATGCGCGACGGTGACAAGAGCCGCTGGCTCGGGAAGGGGGTCGGCAAAGCGGTCGACGCGGTCACCGGGGAAATCGCCAGCGCGGTGATCGGCATGGAAGCGGAGGACCAGGTCGAACTCGATTCGGCCCTCATCGAGCTTGATGGCACGGCGAACAAATCCCGGCTCGGCGCCAATGCCATTCTCGGCGTCAGTCTCGCCGCGGCTCGAGCGGCGGCGGATGCGCGGGGGCTCCCGCTCTATCGTTATGTCGGCGGAGTCTCGGCAAACCTGTTGCCGGTGCCGATGATGAACATCCTCAATGGCGGCGCTCATGCCGACAATCCGATCGACTTCCAGGAATTCATGGTGATGCCGGTCGGCGCTCCGACTCTGGCCGAAGCGCTGCGTTGCGGTGCTGAGATCTTCCACACTCTGAAGAAGAGGCTTCACGATTCGGGCCTCGCCACGGCGGTCGGCGATGAAGGCGGTTTTGCCCCGAACCTCGCCTCGGCTCGAGACGCGCTCGACTTCATCATGCAGTCGGTCGAACAAGCCGGTTACAGGCCCGGCGACGATGTCGTTCTGGCCCTCGATTGTGCCGCGACCGAATTCTTTCGCGACGGAGCCTATCATCTCGAAGGGGAGGGCAGGACGCTCTCGCCGGCGGAAATGGCCGCTTATCTGGCGCAGCTCGCAGGCGACTACCCGATCCTTTCGATCGAGGACGGCATGGCCGAGGACGATCTCGAGGGATGGAAGGCGCTCACGGACAATATCGGGCACCAGGTCCAGCTCGTTGGGGATGACCTTTTCGTCACCAATCCGAAGCGCCTCAGGATGGGGATCGAGCGCGGCCTCGCCAATTCGATCCTGATCAAGGTAAATCAGATCGGGACCCTGACCGAAACGCTGGAAGCGGTCGAGACCGCCCATCGCGCCGGCTACACTTCCGTCATGTCCCACCGTTCCGGAGAAACGGAAGACACTACGATCGCCGATCTCGCGGTGGCCACCAATTGCGGACAGATCAAGACCGGCAGCCTTGCCCGTTCGGACCGTCTCGCGAAATATAATCAGCTGATCCGGATCGAGGAGGAGCTGGGAATCGCGGCCCGTTATGCCGGGCGGGACGTCTTTGCGCGCCTCGCTCCGACCCAGGGCTGAGTCGTTTCGACCGATTTTTGTGGATATCGGCGCAAATTGCTTGATTCCGCATCCTTTTGCTGATTCTGTCATAGTTAATGGCGGGGGCGAGAAATCCATTGGCTCTGATCCGGCGCGCGGCCCTTCCGGCCGTGGGTCTGCTCGTCATCGCGAATTTCCTCGGATACGCCGTCATGGGCGACAATGGAGTTCTGTCCTGGGGCGATTATCGCCGAATGAAGGCGGAGCGCGCGGTCCAGCTCGCCGAGCTGGAGGCCGAGAAGGCCCGGCTCGCGCATCGCGCCAATCTGCTCGACCCGCGACGGGCCGATCCCGATCTCGCCGAAGAACTTGTACGCCGCGATCTCGGCCTCGTTCGGCCCGATGAAGTGATCATCGAGTTTGAGGACGAAGCCGCGTCAGCGCCGGCCACGGCTCGAGTCTCGTCGCCTGTGCAGGGGCGCCAGGCGCCTTAGCGCCTCGGCGATCACCCCCGGATTGTCGGAAGGCTCAAT
>DAINCA010000060.1:5787-9873 GCA_036732645.1 Allosphingosinicella sp. | reverse complement strand
AGCGCCGGGTCCTTCTCGACATGCTTGCTATATTCGTCGAGCGTGGTCGCGCCGATGCAGTGGAGCTCGCCACGCGCGAGAGCCGGCTTGAGCAGGTTGGAAGCGTCCATCGCGCCTTCCGATTTGCCGGCGCCGATCAAGGTGTGCATCTCGTCGATGAACAGGATTATGTCGCCTTCGGCCTGCTTGACCTCGTCGAGCACGCCCTTCAGCCTTTCCTCGAATTCACCGCGATATTTCGCGCCCGCGATCAGCGAGCCCATGTCGAGCGCCATCAACCGGCGGTCCTTGAGGCTGTCGGGAACGTCGCCATTGGCGATCCGCAGTGCCAGCCCCTCGGCGATCGCCGTCTTGCCGACGCCGGGCTCGCCGATCAGCACGGGATTGTTCTTGGTCCGGCGGGCGAGAATCTGAACGGTGCGCCTGATCTCCTCGTCGCGGCCGATCACGGGATCGAGCTTGCCGTCCCGCGCCGCCTGCGTGAGGTCACGAGCGAATTTCTTGAGGGCGTCGTAGCGGTCCTCCGCCGACTGGGTGTCGGCCGAGCGTCCACCGCGAAGTTCGTTGATGGCGGCGTTGAGCGCTTCCGCCTTCACGCCCGCATCGGCAAGCGCCTTGCCGGCGTCGCTGGCCGAAGCGAGCACCAGGGCCAGGAGCAGGCGCTCCACCGTCACGTAGGAATCGCCGGCCTTGCTGGCGATCTGCTCGGCCTGGTCCAGGATCCGGATCGTTTCTCCGTCCAATGCCGGCGCCGCATTGGCGCCGCTGCCGGATACGACCGGAATCTTCGCGAGCGCCTGATCGGTCTCGCGCCGGGCGGCTTCGGCGCTTCCGCCGGCTCGGGCTATCAAACCCGAGGCCATGCCCTGCTCGTCCTCGAGAAGAGCCTTCAGCAGGTGGACCGGAGCGATCCGCTGATGGTTGAGCCGAAGGGCAACGGTCTGGGCCGCCTGCAGGAAGCCGCGGGCGCGGTCGGTGAATTTGTCGAGGTTCATGATGTGATTTCGACTCCCTCAGTTGCGACGGCATGTAGTGTTGCTAATCTGCAACACAAGAGGATTCGGAAACCTTGTAGATCTTGGTCTCGCCCGGATGGCGGCGCATCGCCCGCGAGTCCAGCCGCCGACGCCCGGCGGAATCGGGGTCTAAGCTGATCTTGCCTTGATCGATCAAGACGTTATGACTCGGCCCAGTTTCCTGATGGGGGAGTTTCATGCGCAGCATATTTACCGCTTTGGCGATTGCCGCCGGCCTGAGTTTCGCCGGCTGCACAACCACCGCCGAGGATACGGCGCCGGCGGCCATCGCGGCCGAGCCCGTCGCCACCGGCAGTGACGCCGCGGTTCAGCAGCTGCTCCAGCGCGTCGACATTCCTCATGAGACCTTCACCCTCGACAACGGCCTCAGGGTCGTCGTCCACGAGGATCGCAAGGCTCCGGTTGTCGCGGTTTCCATCTGGTACAATGTCGGTTCGAAGGACGAACCGGCGGGCCGCACCGGTTTTGCCCATCTGTTCGAACATATCATGTTCAACGGATCGGAGAACGCACCGGGCGAATATTTCGAATATACGCGGGCGATGGGGGCGACCGATCTCAACGGTACCACCTGGTTCGACCGCACCAATTATTTCCAGACGGTCCCCCGTCCGGCGCTGGAGCGCGCCTTGTTCCTCGAGGCCGACCGGATGGGCCATCTGCTCGGTGCCGTCACCCAGGAGAATCTGACGAACCAGATTGGCGTCGTCCAGAACGAGAAGAGGCAGGGCGACAACGAGCCGTTCGGCCTGGTCGAATATGCGCAGCTCGAAGCTCTGTTCCCTGAGGGCCATCCCTATCGTCACTCGACGATCGGATCGATGGCCGATCTTTCGGCGGCCTCGCTCGACGACGTCCGCAGCTGGTTCCGTGAGAATTACGGCCCCAACAATGCGGTTCTGGTGCTCGCCGGCGATATCGATGCGGCCGAGGCTCGCCCGCTCGTCGAGCGCTACTTCGGCGATATTCCGCGCGGTCCGGTGAACGAGCCGGCCCAGGCGGCGGTGCCGACCCTGGCCAGCCGGGTCGACCAGGTCATGAAGGACCGGGTTTCCAACACTCGCTTGTACCGCAACTGGGTCGTCCCGGGCTTGACCCATCAGGACCTGGTCCCCTTGTCGGTCGGCGCCACCGTGCTTGGCGGCCTCGCCAGCTCGCGTCTGGACAATATCCTCGTGCGCGAGGAGCAGACCGCGGTTCGGGTCAGCAGCTTCCTGCTGCCGTTCCAGCGGGTGAGCCTGTTCGAGGTCCAGGTCGACGTGAAACCCGGTCAGGACGCCGATGCGGTTTCCCGCCGGCTCGACGACATCATCACCGAATTCGTCGCCAACGGCCCAACCGAAGATGAGGTTCAGCGCACCGTGATGCGCACCTTGTCCGGCCGGATCCAGGGGCTCGAGCAGGTCGGCGGCTTCGGTGGCAAGGCCGTCGCCTTGGCCGAGGGCGCGCTCTATGCCGACGATCCGAACTTCTATCGTACCCGGCTCGAACAGTTCGCCCAGGTCACGCCGGCGCAGGTGCGCGAGGCGATGCAGCGTTGGCTGACCCGCCCGGTCTATGCGCTTCGGGTCGAGCCCGGCGAGCGCGAGGCTTATGAAGAGGCGGCTGGAGCGACTGGCGCCCGGGCCCCCGGAGTCCAGGTCAGCACCTCCAGCCAGCGGCCGCGTTATTACCGCGCGCCGCAGCCCGGCGAGCAGCCGCTTGCTCCTGTTCCCTTCGCTCAGGCGGAGCTTCCGCCGATCAGCGGAACGCCTTCGCTCGATTTCCCCGATATCGAACGGGCACGGCTGTCGAACGGCATCGAGGTCGTCTACGCCCGCCGCTCCGTGGTGCCGATCACCCGGGTCGCGGTGGAATTCGATGCCGGCATCGCCGCCGATCCGACGAACCGGCTCGGCACTCAGCAACTGATGCTCAACCTGCTCGAAGAAGGCACTGACAGCCTCAATTCGATCCAGCTGGCGGAAGCCCAGGAGCGGCTCGGCGCCACGATCGGCACCAGCGCCAGTCTTGATCGGACCGCGGTCCTGCTCACCGCGTTGACGCCCAATCTGGGGCCGTCGCTCGATCTGCTTGCCGACGTCACCCGCAACCCGGCTTTCGCGCCAAACGAAGTCGAGCGGCTCCGCCAGCAGCAACTCGCGGCGATCGCTGCCGAGATGACCCAGCCGGGAGGCATCGCCGCCCGGGCGCTTCCGGTCGCGCTCTACGGCGCTCAGCATCCTTACGGGAAGCCTGGCACTGGCACCGGCAACGCCGATTCGGTGAGGGCGGTGACCCGCGACGAGCTGATCCGCTTCCACCAGACCTGGCTGCGGCCCGACAACGCGACCATCTTCGCCGTCAGCGATCTTCCGCTGGCCGATCTCGTGTCTCAGCTCGAGGCGCGCTTCGGCAACTGGCAGCCGCCGGCGGTGCCGAAGGGGACCAAGACGTTTTCCGGAATGGTCCAGCAGCAGCAGCCCCGGATCGTCCTGATCGACCGGCCGCAGTCGCCGCAGTCGTTCATCCTGGCCGCTCAGTTGCTGCCTGTCGAAGGCACCCAGGACCTGCTCAACCTGACCGCTGCGAACGAGGTGCTGGGCGGCAACTTCCTGGCCCGGATCAACATGGATCTGCGCGAGCGTCGCGGCTGGTCCTATGGAGCGGGCAGTGCCGTCAGTCTTCGCGAGCACCAGGTGCCGTTGCTGATCCAGGCGCCGGTGCAGGCCGACCGGACCGGTGACTCGATCCAGGCGATCCGTGAGCACGTCACCAGCTTCCTGTCGAACAACGGGGTCCAGCCGCCTGAGCTTCAGCGGGTCATCGCCGGCAATACCGGCCAGCTGCCGGGGCAGTTCGAGACCTCGCCGGCCGTGCTTGGAGCGCTTCGCTCGAACGCGCTCTTCGATCGTCCCGACGATTATTGGGAGCGGGTCGCGGACCGCTATCGCGGAATGACCGCTCAGTCGCTCGACCAGATCGCGCGCCGGTACATCAACCCGAACAACTTCGTCTGGGTCGTGGTCGGCGACGCTGCCGCGGTTCGGCCGCAGCTGGAGCGGCTCGG
>DAINCA010000060.1:0-5687 GCA_036732645.1 Allosphingosinicella sp. | reverse complement strand
GGTCGGCGACGATTTCCGGCCAGGTGTCGACATCGCGTCCGATGAGGTTGCGCATCTCGACCTTTGGGGCGGTGAGGTCGGTGGCCCCGAGCGGAAGTCCGCAGACGGCCCGGATATGGTTTTCGAACTGGGAGGTCAGTGACCCCTCGATCGTCCAGTGGCCGCTATTGTGGACCCGCGGCGCCATCTCGTTGAAGATCGCCTCTTCGCCCAAGGCGAAGAATTCGAGAGTCAGGACGCCGACATATCGAAGCGCGTGGGCCACCTGCCGCGCCACGTCCTCGGCCGCTGCGATGGCGGGGCGCAAGCGCGCTTCGGCCGGTACTGTCGAATTCTCCAATATGCCGTGGCTGTGCTTGTTCTGAGGGGTAGGCCAGAGCCGGATATCGCCGTCGGCCGAGCGACAGAGCAGAACCGAGAATTCGGCGTCGAAGGGGACCAGCCCTTCGAGCACGCAAGGGGCGCCGCGCACCGAGGACCAGGCCGAGGCCGCGGCCTCCGGCGAGTCGATCCGGACCTGACCCTTGCCATCGTAGCCGAAGCGGCGCGTCTTCAGGATTGCCGGGGTTCCCAACTGGGCCAATCCGGACTCCAGACCCGCGAGATCGTCGATCGGGACGAACGGCGCCGGCCGGCCATCCTGGGCGAGGATGAACCTCTTTTCGGTCAGCCGGTCCTGGGCGATTTCCAGGGCCTCGCGGGGCGGGTGAAGCGGCACCCGTTCGGCCAATGCGGCCAGCGGAGCAGCGGCGATATTTTCGAACTCGTAAGTGGCGACGTCGACCTCGCCGGCGAAGCGCGACAGGGCCTCGGTATCGTCGAAGGCGCCCTGGGTGAAATGCGCCGCGACTTCCGCTGCCGGAGGGTCATCGTCGGGCGCGAAGATGTGGCATTTGTAGCCCAGTTGCGCGGCCGCGATCGCCAGCATTCGGCCAAGCTGGCCGCCGCCGACGATGCCGATATTCGAGCCCGGAGCAAATCTCATTCGGGCCGTTCTGGAATGGAGTCGGTCTGGCGCGCCCGCCAGGCCTCGAGTCGATCGGCAAGCGCCTTGTCGCGATTGGCGAGGATCGCCGCCGCCAGCAAGCCGGCATTCGCGGCGCCTGCCTTGCCGATCGCCAGGGTTCCGACGGGGACCCCGGCCGGCATCTGGGCGATGGAAAGGAGGCTGTCGAGGCCGGCCAGACTCTTCGATTCGACGGGCACGCCAAGCACGGGAAGACGGGTCATCGACGCCGCCATTCCGGGCAGATGGGCGGCGCCGCCCGCACCCGCGATGATGACCTGGAGGCCGCGCGCGACGGCGTTCCTCGCATAATCGTAGAGCCGCTCCGGCGTCCGGTGGGCGGAAACGATTTTGGTTTCGTAGGGCACCTCCAATGCGTCGAGCATGTCGGCGGCGTGTCGCATCGTCTCCCAATCGGAGCGACTGCCCATGATGATCCCGACGAGGGGCGCTTCGCTTTCCATGTCTCCCAACCCGCTTGGACCGACGAAGCGCAACCTCATATCCAGCCGCCGCTCGTCCGGCAATCGCCGGCTCGCGCCGGGTCCATTTTAAGCCGGCCCGTTGGGTTCATGCGCCCTGACGTCAGGAGCGGAGAGAGCGGCGACGGCTGCGGCGCTCAGGCTGCGCAGCAACAAGATCCCGATCCCCCTCGGCACGCTGTCGACCTGGGTCGCGGACCCTGCACTCGCGATGAACGATGAGATGGCCCTGCCGAAGCGTGGCCTGGTGTGAACGCTCTAGCGGTCCTTCAGATAGTAACGCTCGATCTCTTCCAGTCTCTCGTCCAGCTCGTAGACGATCGGCTGGCCGGTCGGAATCTCCAGGCCGGTGATCTCGTCGTCCGGTATGTTCGACAGATGCTTGACCAAAGCTCGCAGCGAATTGCCATGGGCCGAAATCAGGACTTTTTCGCCCCCCCGGAGTGCGGGCGCGATCCGCTCCTCCCAATAAGGGAGGACTCGGGCGATGGTGTCCTTCAGGCTCTCGGTCGCCGGAATGTCGATCCCCGCATAACGGCGATCGGTCGAAAGATCATATTCGCTTCCCGGCTCCATCGGCGGCGGCGGGATATCGAACGAGCGGCGCCAGATCTGGACCTGTTCCTTGCCATGTTTCGCGGCGGTCGCTGCTTTGTCGAGGCCGGTCAGGCCGCCATAATGGCGCTCGTTCAGGCGCCAGTCCTTTTCCACCGGAAGCCACAGCCGGCCCATCGCCTCCAGAGCGATGTTAAGCGTCTTGATGGCGCGGGTCTGGAGGCTGGTGAAGCACAGGTCGAAATCGAAGTTCCTCGCGGCCAGCAGCTCACCGGCCGCCTTCGCCTCGTCTGCGCCCTTGCTGGTGATGTCGACATCCCACCAGCCGGTGAACCGATTCTCCAGGTTCCAGGCCGACTGGCCGTGGCGGATCAGGACGAGCCGGGGCATTAGCGGCGATACTCGGCAATCCGGTCGATGACGAGATGAAGCGCGTCGAGGCACGATCCGGCGAGCAATCGGCAACGATCCGGGGACCAGCCATGAACCGGGTCCGGCAAATTGTCATTGTCCTTGAACGGCATCTCCAGAGTCATCGAGACGGCGCCAAAGCGCTCCGCCAATTGAGCGGTCGACATCGACAGATTGGCCTGGCCGGGGGCCGGAATCTCATAACCTTTCTCCGTCTGGAAATCGGGAGAGATGCCGACCAGAGCCTCGCTATAGGCGTCGAACAGGTCCTGCTGCGCCTTCTTCCAGCCGGGCACACCTTCGAAGCCGGCAAGGAAATTGGCGGCGATCGCTTCGTCACCGTGGACGTCCATGGCGAAATCCACGCCCGTCTTGATCATTTCTTCGAGGGCGAAATGAACTTCCGGACTGCGCTCCAGCGACGGCGCATGCCATTCCCGGTTGAGGTTGACCCCAACCGCATTGGTTCGCAGATGACCGCGTCTTGAACCATCCGGGTTCATATTGGGAATGACGTGAAAGGTCGCTTTCTCGCGCAGCCGCCGGGAGACGGGGTCGGCCTCGTCGAGCAGTTTGTCGAACGCGCCCTCCATCCAGTATTCGGCCATCGTCTCGCCGGGATGCTGACGCGCATAGAGCCAGACCTGGAGCGGGCCTCCGGGAATCCTGAAATAATCCAGTTCCTGGCCATCGATGGTCTGGCCGAGTGACCGATATTCAACGCCGGGAAACTGGGCGATCGAAGCGACCAGCTCGTGGTGTCGCTCCATCGTGTAGGGCGCGAAATAAGCGAACCAGACGCTGTTCGAATCGGGCGTCACCCGAATATTGAGAACACCGTCCGAATAATCCGTGTCGACCCGTTCCCACGTCTCACGATCATAAGACATGCAGGCCCGATAATCCTTCCACCCGTGCGGATAGGCCGAGCCGGCGCAGTTGGTGATTCTCAGATGGAGCGCGCGGCCTTCGGCGCCGGTGACTCTGAAATAGAACCATTGATAGAAATCGGACTGGTGGTCCTTGTTGATTTCAAGGTCGAGACGATCGCCGTCGATGCCGGCGAGACGAATGTTGCCGCCGTCAAAGGCGCACGAAACGGATAAGGTCATCTGACCCTGATAGTGCGGCCCGATTCCCCGGGAAAGTCTTGAAAGAGCGCCGCTGCAAGTCTATCAGCCGCCGCCGCCGGATTTGAGAGCGGCGAGCCCGCCCGGGCCTCCAGCTCGGCCCGTCCTTCCCACGCCACCGTCGCGTCCGAGCGCCGCTGAATCCGCACTCCGAGCTCCGTGACGATGATTTCGTTGGACCGGCTGCCGATCGGGATCGACGCGCCGACGCCAACGCCGACCCCGCTTCGTCCCCAGCCGCCGGTGCCGCCGCCGACGCCGATGCTCACTCCCGAGCGCGAGCGCATCGCCTCGCGACTGCCCTGATCGATCCGGACCAATGCGACCTGCTCGGACCGGGCATTGCCGCGCGCGACCCGCCAGCCCAGACGGGCCAGCTCGCGCTCGACGGAAGCGGTGATCCGGGAGAATTCGAGGCTGTTGGCGTTTCCCGGGTTGGTCGGCTCGACCCGGATCTCGGCGCGGGCGATCTCCTGGCCGAGGTGAAAGCGCGTCACGGTTATGTCGTTCTCGAGGCCGGACCCGCGGTCCGTCGCGCAGCCCGCGAGCGAACCTATAAGGAGCAGCGCGCCGATGGCCGAAAGTCTTTTTTTCATACCGCACCTCGTCCCGGCCGAAGAGGAATGTATAGGGCCTGTAACCACCTTAACGTCAATTCGCTGCATTGCGAGCGAAGTGGAGCCGGAATGACCGATACGAAGAAGAAGGTGCCCGTTCTGGTCACCGGCGGCGCCGGCTATATCGGCAGCCATGCCGTTTTGGCCTTACTCGATTCCGGCTGGCCGGTCGTGGTGATCGACAATCTGTCGACCGGCTTCGAATGGGCCGTTGCCGATGGCGCCCATTTCGCTTTGGGCGACATTGCCGATCAGGCGCTGGTGGAAAAGCTGATCGCCGATCACGGGATCGGCGCGATCATCCATTTCGCGGGATCCATCATCGTCCCGGAATCGGTGGAAAATCCGCTCAAATATTATGAGAACAACACCGCCAAGACCCGCTCTCTCCTCGAAAGCGCCGTCCAAGGCGGGGTGAAGCATTTCCTCTTTTCCTCGACGGCGGCGACCTATGGCGTTCCGGAGCGGGTGCCGATCGATGAAGAGACAAGGACTCAGCCGATCAATCCTTATGGCTGGTCGAAGCTGATGACGGAGCGGATGCTCGCCGACGTCGCTTTTGCCCATCCGCTCAACTTCTGCGCCTTGCGTTACTTCAACGTCGCCGGCGCGGATCCCCAGGGGCGGTCGGGACAATCGACTGCCGGCGCGACCCATTTGATCAAGGTCGCGGTTCAGGCCGCGGTCGGAAAAAGGGACCATGTCTCCGTCTTCGGCACTGATTACGACACGCCCGACGGCACCGGCGTTCGCGACTATATCCATGTCAGCGACCTTGCCGACGCGCACGTATATGCGCTCGAGAAATTGATCGCCGATCCCGGCTCGAGCCATATCCTCAACTGCGGCTACGGCCACGGTTTCTCGGTGCTGGAAGTCCTGGACGCCGTCGACCGGGTGACCAACCTGAACATCGAGCGGAGGCTCGAGCCTCGGCGCGCCGGGGATCCGGATTCGCTGGTGGCGGACAATAAACGGATTCTCGAGACCCTGCCGTGGCGGCCCCGCCACGACGATCTCGAGACGATCGTCAGGCATGCATTGAACTGGGAGCGAAAGCTTGCCGGTCGGCAATCGGCCTGAGGATCGAATCTCCCGACAAGAATCTGCCACTGCGGCGGCGCTGCTTGGGAGAAAACTGTCGGATCACGTCCAACCCTGAGACTGACCGTGCAAAGTTGCTGCATGGCCGTCTGCCGCATTGCAGCATCCGCGCACAAATGGTCTTTTTGCGCCGCCCGCGACTCAATCAAAAGGGGGACTCGATGAAGCTCTATTCCAAGATTTTTCTGGCAACCGGATTGCTGATGCTTGCCGCCTGCGGCGGCGCAGCCGAAGAGAATGTCGCCGCCAACACGGCCGGCGACGATCTCTATAACGTGACCGAAGACCTGACGCTGGACAATGGCCTGGGCAACGATCTCGGCAATCTCGGCGTCGGCAATGAAACGGACGGCAACGTCACCGAGACGAACAATCTCACCGA
>DAINCA010000059.1:0-10097 GCA_036732645.1 Allosphingosinicella sp. | reverse complement strand
TCGGGTCTGCATGGCCCAAACCTAGAACAATGCCGGTAAATCAATCCTCAAGCGCGACCGGGATATTTTCGGCTGCCTTATCTTCAGGGCTGCTCACCGATCCCGATCAGATCGATGGTGAAGAGCAAGGTCGCGCCCCCCGGGATGGGCCCGCGGCCCGCCGCCCCGTAAGCAAGATGCCAGGGGATCGCGAATTCGTAGCGGTCGCCGACGCTCATCAGTGGAACACCCTCCTGCCAGCCGCGGATCAGGCGGGGCAGCGGGAACGTGGCGGGTTCGCCGCGGGCGACGGAGGAATCGAACTCGGTCCCGTCGAGGAAGCGCCCGACATAGTGGATCGTGACGGTATCGGTCGGGGCAGGACGCGGTCCATCGGCATTGCCGCTCACCTTCCGGTAGCGCAGGCCGCTCGCCGTCTGCCGCCAGCCTTGCGCAGGATCGAGAGAGACGAGGTACAGGAACTGCCGGTTGTGATAATCGGCGTCGCGCTCGATCGGAGGCGAGGCCGGCTCCTGGGCCAGAACCGGCAGCGCAGCCAGGCCAATCAGGCAAATCGTCGCTTTGAGCATCAGATTCATTTCGCGGCTTTCTTCTTCGTCGGCTTCCTGGCCGGTGCCTTCTTGGCGGCGGGCTTGCGCCCCCGGCTTTTTTTCGCCGGGCCCTTGGCGGCGCGCTCGTCGAGAAGCTGAGCTGCTTCTTCCAGGGTCAGCGCCTCGGGAGACAGGGTTTTCGGCAGCGTAGCGTTGGTCGAACCGTCCGTCACATAGGGACCGAACCGGCCCTCCATCAGCCGAATCTCGAGTTCGGTTCGCGGATGCTGGCCGAGCACCTTGAGCGGCTCGCGCGCGCCTCGCCCACGGCCGCCCCCGGCGGCCGCGTCGGCGAGCTTGGCGACCGCCGCGTTCATCCCGATCTCGAACACCTCGGCGGTCGATCCCAGTTTCGCATACTTCCCATCATGAGCGAGGTAAGGACCGTATCGGCCGATACTTGCAGTGATCGCGGCTCCGGATTCAGGATGCGCCCCGACCGTTCGCGGAAGCGAGAGGAAGCGCAGGGCCATTGCCAGATCCGCCTCGGCTGCCGGTATGTCCTTGGGAAGCGATGCCCGCTTCGCCTCCTTCCCCTCGCCGAGCTGGAAATAAGGACCGAAACGGCCGGTGCGGAGGCTGACCTCCGCGCCCGTTTCCGGATCGGCGCCGAGCAACTGGGGCCCGGCATCGTCGCCCGCGCTTTCGCCGCCGAACGGGCGAGTGAACTTGCAGTCCGGATAATTGGAGCAGGCCACGAAGGCTCCGAAGCGACCGCCTCGAAGCGACAGCCGTCCCTCGCCGCACGCCGGGCAAAGCCGCGGATCGGACCCGTCGGCTCGATCCGGAAAGAGCCATGGGGCGAGGAAATCGTCCAGCGCCGCGGTGATCTCTGACGGCTTCTGCTCCATCACCTCGGCCGTCTTTGGCTTGAAATCGCGCCAGAACCGTTCGAGCACGAGCCGCCATTCCATTCGGCCACCGGAAATGTCGTCCAGTTCGTCCTCGAGATGGGCGGTGAAATCATAGGAAACGTAGCGTTCAAAGAATCGCTCGAGAAAAGCGGTCAGGAGGCGGCCGCTTTCCTCGGGGACGAGCCGATTCTTTTCGGTCCGGACATAAGAGCGGTCATTAAGGGTCTGAATGATGGAAGCATAAGTGGATGGCCTGCCGATCCCGAGTTCCTCCATCCGCTTGACCAGGCTTGCTTCGGAATAACGAGGGGGCGGCTGAGTGAAATGCTGTTCCGCATGGACCGCCTTCTTGACCGGAGCGTCCCCTTCCCTGAGGCGCGGGAGGCGGCGGCTCTCTTCGTCTTCGGCATCGTCCCGGCCCTCCTCGTAGAGCGCGAGGAATCCGGGGAACAAGACAACCTGACCGGTCGCGCGCAGCGCCGTCTGGCCGGTCCCCTCAACCAGTTCCGCGGTCGTCCGTTCAAGCCGCGCCGACGCCATCTGGCTTGCCAAAGCGCGCTTCCAGATCAGCTCGTAGAGTCGGCCATGGTCACCTGAACCGGCGCGGTCCCGCGAGAAATCCGTGGGTCGGATCGCCTCATGGGCTTCCTGCGCATTCTTGGCCTTGGTCGTATAGACACGCGGCTTGTCCGGCACATAGCCAGCATCGTAACGGTCCACGACGGCCCGCCGAGCGCCCGCAATCGCCTCGGGAGCCATGTCGACTCCGTCCGTCCTCATGTAGGTGATGGCGCCGTCCTCATAGAGATTCTGGGCGACGCGCATCGTATGGCTTGCGGAGAAGCCGAGCTTTCGCGACGCTTCCTGCTGAAGCGTCGAAGTGGTGAAGGGCGGCGGCGGGTTTCGCGTGAGCGGCTTGGTCTCGACCGAGGCGACCGTGAACCGGCCCTGCTCGACCGCGCTCTTTGCCGCTTCTGCAGTGCCCCGCTCGCTGATCGTCAGGCGATCGATCTTGTCGCCATTGAATCGAACGAGTCGGGCAGCGAACTCGGTCCCGTCCGCCTCCATCGTCGCGGTGACGCTCCAATATTCCTGCGCCCTGAAAAGCTCGATCTCGCGTTCGCGATCGACGATCAGCCGAAGCGCGACCGACTGCACCCGACCCGCGGACTTGGCGCCCGGCAGCTTGCGCCAAAGTACCGGGGACAAGGTGAAGCCGACGAGATAATCGAGCGCCCGCCGAGCCCGATAGGCGTCGATCAGATCCTCATCGAGGCCGCGCGGACGCTTCATCGCTTCCGTCACCGCCGATTTGGTGATGGCATTGAACGTGACTCGTTCGACCTTGGCCGGAAGAAGGCGTCTCTTCGCCAGCACCTCCTGGATGTGCCAGCTGATCGCTTCGCCCTCCCGGTCGGGATCGGTGGCGAGTATCAAGGCCTCCGCGCCCTTGGATTCGTCGGCGATCGCCTTCAGCTGCCGGGATTTGTCGGCATAGGGTTCCCATTTCATGGCGAAGCCGTCGTCGGGGTCGACCGACCCGTCTTTCGGCGGCAGATCCCGGACGTGACCATAAGAGGCGAGGACCCGATAACCGGGCCCCAGATACTTCTCGATGGTCTTTGCCTTGGCAGGCGATTCGACGACGACGAGCTTCATTCAGATTCCTTCACGCGTACGCGCATAGGGTGGTGAGCAGTTGAGGCGGCGGTCAAGCGGCGACCATCACGCCAGGCTGACTCGGCCGCCGGCATGGCGCTCCAGCCGCCCGGCGAGCTCGAGTTCGAGAAGAACGATCTGGACGGCCGGGGCGGCGAGCTGCGATTGCCGGATCAGCTCGTCGACCGCGACCGGAGTGGCGCTCAGCAGGCCCACGATTATCCGACGGGCGGATTCGTCGGCCTCGGCGCTCTCACCTGCCGCGACAAAGGCCGGGCGGTCCTGACGGACGAGGCCCATTCCGATTGGCCCAAGCGCCTCGAGGACATCGTCAGCGTTCTGGACCAAGGTCGCGCCGTCGCGGATCAACTGGTTGCAACCCTGGGCTCTTGGGTCGAGCGGCGAACCAGGCACCGCCATCACCTCCCGGCCGAACTCGGCGGCATAGCGGGCGGTGATCAAGGATCCGGATTTCGGCGCAGCCTCGACGACGATCGTTCCCGGCGTGAGGCCCGCGATGATCCGGTTGCGATAGGGAAAGTGGCGCGCCCTGGGTTCGGTCCCCGGCGGCTGCTCCGCCAGCAAGAGGCCCTGCTCTCCGATCGCTCGCTGCCGGTCGGCATTTTCGGGCGGATAGCAAATGTCGATTCCGCCAGCCACCACCGCGATCGTACCGGTCGCGAGCGCGCCATCGTGGGCCGCGGAGTCAATTCCGCGAGCGAGACCCGAGGCGACGACCGAACCGCCGTCGCCGAGCGCCTGCGCCAGCTGCCGGGCGAATCGGCAGGCCGCGGCCGATGCGTTGCGGGCGCCGACCATCGCCACCATCGGGCGCTCCATGAGCCCGATATCCCCCAGCGCGGTGAGCACCGGCGGCGCCGCCTCGAGCTGCGCCAGCAAGATCGGATAGTCCTCCTCGCCGAGGAACAGGTGGCGAGCGCCGATCCGCTCGAGTCTGGCGAACTCCCGTTCGGCGTCCTCGACTGAAGCGATCCGCGGCGCCCGGCCGCCGCCGCGCGCGGCCAGCTCCGGAATGATATCGATCGCTGCCGCCGCCGAACCGAAGCGCGCGAGCAATTGACCGTAAGTCACGGGCCCGATCTGTTCGGATCGGATCAGGCGAAGCCGGGCGATCTGGTCCGCAGTGACCATTCAGCGCGGCTTGCCGATCCGCGGCTCGGTCCGCTCAATCAGGCGGCCGATATTGGCCCGATGCTTCCACAGGATCAGCAAGGCGAATCCGCTGAACAGGATGGTCAGATCGAAGCGATCAAACAAGGCGGCGGCGGCGGGTGCTGCAAGCGCCGCGGCCATCCCGCCGACCGAGGAATAACGGGTCGCGAACAAGGCGAGGATCCAAATTGCCGCAGCGATCAGGGCCGCGGGCCACAACAAGGCAGCTACGACGCCGATCAACGTGGCGACCCCCTTCCCGCCTCGGAAGCGCAGCCAGATGGGATAGAGATGGCCAAGGAAAGCGCTGATCGCCGCCAATCCGGCCAAGCCGGGAGTTTCGGGCCAGAGCGTTCGGACGAGAATGATCGCCGCTGCACCCTTGGCGGCGTCGAGGAGCAAGGTTGCCGCGGCAAGACCCTTGTTGCCCGTCCGAAGGACATTGGTCGCCCCGATATTGCCGGAGCCGATGGCGCGAATGTCGCCGAGCCCGGCGAACCGGGTCAAAATCAATCCGAACGGAATGGATCCGAGCAGATAGCCCAGAACGATGGCGGCCAACGGCTCGAACAAGGTGTCGAACGTGATCAACTCTACCCCCTGGAAAATCCGAGGTAGTGCAAAGGCTCCCCGGCGCGCAACTGCGTTTGCCGCTTGCTCCGACCACGGCTAAGGCGCGGCGATGACCAATGCCCGCCCCCTCCTCATCTTCGACTCCGGCGTCGGCGGCCTGTCGGTTCTGAAGCCCGTGCGCGAGCTGCTTCCGATGGCGCCGATCGTCTACGCGGCCGACAATGCGGGCTATCCCTATGGCACCAAGAAGGCGACGGTCATCGAGGCGAGAGTTCCGGCATTGCTCGGCCGGTTGGCCGAGCGTTATGATCCACAACTGATCGTGATCGCGTGCAATACGGCCTCCACCATCGCTCTAGACGCGGTACGGAACGCTCTCGATCTCCCGGTCGTCGGAACGGTGCCGGCGATCAAGCCTGCCGCTTCGCTATCCAAGTCCCGAGTGATCGGTGTGCTGGGTACCCCCGCCACCGTGGTTCAGCCTTATGTCGATCGCCTTGCCCACGAATTTGCCGGCGATTGCGTCGTCCTTCGTCACGGATCGTCGGAGCTGGTCGAACTCGCCGAATGCAAGCTCAGGGGAGAGTCGCCGCCTGCAGAGAGTTTCGCATCGATCATGAGTGAGCTTCTAGACCAGCCCGATGGCGATCGAATGGACGTCGTCGTGCTCGCCTGCACGCACTTTCCGCTGGTCAAAGCGGAGCTCGAGGCGGTCTCCCCGCTGGGGCTCCAGTTCGTCGACGGCAATGCCGGGATTGCTCGCCGGACCGCCTGGCTTGCCCGCGACATCGAATGGCCGAGCGGGAAAGCGGAGGATATCGGGGTGTTCACCAGCCGTGTCGTCGATATCGAAGCCTATCGGGCCGGTCTCGCCGAATTCGGCCTGCATCGTCTCGAGACTCTCTAGAACATGTGCTTGTTGAGAGCCGTTCGCACTGGCCATGAAGGCCCGACTTCGGCTATGGGGCGGACGGGAACTCAGGAAGCGCAAAAGTTGGACTATCAACGCATCTTCGCGGAGGCGATCGAACGGCTGCATGCCGAAGGCCGCTATCGTGTCTTCATCGACATCCTGCGCAACAAGGGGGCCTTCCCCAACGCGCGCTGCTTTGCCGGACATAATGGGCCAAAGCCGATCACCGTCTGGTGCTCGAACGATTATCTGGCGATGGGTCAGCATCCCAAGGTCATCGAAGCGATGGAGGAAGCGCTCCACGACGTTGGCGCCGGCTCCGGTGGGACGCGCAACATCAGCGGAAATTCCCATTATCATATCCGGCTGGAGGCCGAGCTTGCCGATCTTCACGGCAAGGAAGCGGCCTTGCTCTTCACGTCCGGCTACATTTCGAACGAAGCCACTCTCTCGACGGTGGCGAAATTGCTTCCCGGCTGCATCATCTATTCCGACGCGCTCAACCATGCGTCGATGATCGCTGGAATCCGCAATTCCGGCTGCGAGAAGAAGGTTTTTCGCCACAACGATCTCGAGCATCTCGAAGAGCTTCTCGCGGAATCGCCGGAGGACGCACCCAAGTTGATCGCCTTCGAGAGCGTCTATTCGATGGACGGCGACGTCGCGCCGATCGCGGCCATCTGCGACCTCGCCGACAAATATCATGCCCTCACCTATCTGGACGAAGTTCACGCTGTCGGCATGTACGGTCCGCGCGGCGGCGGCATTTCAGAGCGTGACGACGTCGCCCACCGGCTGTCGATCATCGAAGGCACGCTCGGCAAGGCTTTCGGCGTCATGGGCGGCTACATCGCCGCCGATCGGAACATCATCGATGTCGTTCGAAGCTATGCGCCCGGTTTCATCTTCACGACCTCGCTCGCACCGGTTCTGGTCGCCGGCGCTCTGGCCAGCGTCCTTCATCTCAAGCAATCGACGGCAGAGCGCGAGCAGCAGCAGGCGGCGGCCGCACGGATGAAGGAAATCTTCGCCGAGGCGAAGCTGCCGGTCATGGCGTCGACTACCCATATCGTACCGCTCCTGGTGGGCGATCCGGTCCGGACCAAGCGGATCAGCGACATCCTGCTCGCGGAATACGGCATGTACGTTCAGCCGATCAATTATCCGACCGTCCCTCGCGGAACGGAACGGCTGCGTTTCACCCCCGGACCCGCCCATGACGAGAGGATGATGCTCGATCTGGCGGGCGCGCTGGTGGAGATCTGGGACCGGCTGGAGCTTCGGCTGGCGGCCTGACCGGCTGCAGACTAGGGATCGGCAGCCACATTCCTGTCCTCGGGTGTACGGACTCCGCGAAAAAACGATCCGGCCCAGGAGATTCGAGGCGTCATTCGATCGCAATAGGCGGTGGCCAAGACTGGCCTCATCCCCTAGATAAGGTCCATCCCGAAACGGAGTCTGACGTGGGCGAACGGATCGTCATTGCTTCCGATCATGCGGCGGTCGAGATGAAGGCGATGCTCGTCGCCCACCTCGAGGCTGCCGGCCATCAGGTCACCGACCTTGGTCCCGAAGGCGTGGACTCGGTGGACTATCCGGATTTCGGCTATCGGATCGCCGATTCGATCGCCGCGAAGCGCGCCGACCGCGGCATCGCCTTGTGCGGATCGGGCATCGGCATATCCATCTCCGTCAACCGCCACCCCGCCTGTCGCTGCGCCCTGGTCTCGGAGCCGCTTTCGGCGCGACTCGCCCGCGAACATAACGACGCCAACGTCATTGCCATGGGGGCGAGGCTGGTCGGCCCCGAAATGGCGAAAGCCTGCATCGACATTTTCATCGCGACGCCGTTCGGCGGCGACCGCCACCAGCGCCGGATCGATAAACTCACCCGCCCGATATTCGAGAAGGAACCCGAATGAGCAGCCGCCCCTTGAGCGACGTCCAGCCAGACGGCTTCTTCACCCAGCGTCTGGCCGATGCGGACAAAGCCGTCGCCGAAGCGATCGCGGCCGAGCTCGACCGCCAGCAGAACCAGATCGAACTGATCGCCTCCGAGAACATCGTCTCGCGAGCCGTGCTCGAGGCACAGGGATCGGTGCTCACCAACAAATATGCCGAAGGCTATCCGGGCCGGCGATACTATCAGGGCTGCGCGCCCTCGGACGCGGTCGAGACCTTGGCCATCGAGCGCGCCAAGGCCTTGTTCGGCTGCGGCTTCGCCAACGTTCAGCCCCATAGTGGCGCCCAGGCCAACGGTGCGGTGATGCTGGCGCTGACCAAGCCCGGCGATACCATTCTCGGAATGTCGCTCGACGCCGGCGGTCACCTCACCCACGGCGCCAAGCCCGCATTGTCCGGCAAGTGGTTCAATGCGATCCAGTATGGCGTTCGGCGCGACGACCATTTGGTGGATTTCGACGAAGTCGATCGCCTCGCCCGGGAACATCGTCCGAAGCTCATCATCGCCGGCGGATCGGCTTATCCGCGCCACATCGATTTCGCCCGGTTCCGTGCCATTGCCGATTCGGTCGGCGCCCTGTTCATGGTCGACATGGCCCATTTCGCCGGTTTGGTCGCGGCGGGTGAGCATCCGACGCCGTTCGGCCATGCCCATGTCGTCACCACCACGACCCACAAGACGTTGCGCGGCCCGCGCGGCGGGATGGTCCTCACCGATGACGAGGATATCGCGAAGAAGATCAATTCCGCAGTCTTCCCCGGCCTCCAGGGTGGGCCGCTGATGCACGTCATCGCCGCCAAGGCGGTCGCGTTCGGCGAAGCATTGCAGCCTGATTTCAAAACCTATGCACGTGCGGTCATCGCTAATGCCAAGGCCCTTGCGGGCCGGCTCAAGGAGCGCGGCGCCGATCTCGTGGCCGGCGGAACCGACACCCATCTTGCTCTGGTCGACGTCAGCCCGCTGGGGATCACCGGTAAGGATGCGGACGAGGCGCTCGAGCGCTCGGCGATCACCTGCAACAAGAACGGCGTCCCGTTCGATCCATTGCCGCCGATGAAGACCAGCGGCATCCGGGTGGGATCTCCGGCGGGGACTACCCGCGGCTTCGGCGTCGCCGAATTCCGGGACATAGCCGACATGATCGCCGACGTTCTCGAAGGCCTTCGCGCCAACGATCACGAGGGCAATGAATCGGTGGAAGCCGAAGTGCGCCGGCGGGTCCGCGAACTGTGCGGCCGCTTTCCGATCTATCAGGGCTAGAAGGGCCGGACCTTGCGCTGCCCCTTTTGCGCCCACGAAAACAGCCAGGTGAAGGACAGCCGTCCGACCGAGGACGGCTCTTCCATCCGTCGCCGGCGGCAGTGCGAAGATTGCGGCGCCCGCTTCACTACCTTTGAACGGATCCAGCTTCGCGACCTGACCATCGTCAAGTCGGGCAACCGCCGCGAGCCGTTCGATCGCGCCAAGCTGGAGCGCTCGATCGCGATCGCCTGTCGAAAACGCCCGGTCCCCGCCGAGCGGATCGAACGGCTGGCTTCATCGATTCAGCGCCAGATCGAAACCAGCGGTGAAAGCGAGACTCCGTCGGAGCGGATCGGCGAAATGGTGATGGAGGGCCTGAAGGCACTGGACCCGGTCGCCTATATCCGCTTCGCCTCGGTCTATAAGGACTTCCGCGAGGCGAAGGATTTCGAGCATTTCGCGGGTACCGTGACGGAGTAGATCCGCATTTCCTCCAGCCAATCCCCTGCTCACTCGCATTCGCGGCCGCCGGCCATCGTTCTCGTTCGGCCCCAATTGGGCGAGAATATCGGCAAGGCGGCCCGGGCGATGCTCAATTTCGGCCTGACGGACCTGCGCCTCGTCAGTCCGCGGGATGGCTGGCCCAATCCGAGCGCAGGACCGTCCGCTTCAGGCGCGGACGTGGTTCTCGAGCAGGCGCAGGTTTTCGAAAGCGTTGCGGAGGCGGTCGCAGACTGCCGGTTCGTCTACGCCACCACGGTGCGCAAGCGCGGCCTCGTCGTTCCGGTCGTCTCGCCCGAGGAGGCGGCCGCGGAAATCCACGCCAATCGCGGCACCTCGGCGATTCTGTTCGGCGCCGAGCGCTCGGGCCTCGAGACCGAGGAAGCCGCCCTGGCGGGCAAGATCGTCACGGTGCCGGTCAATCCCGATTTCCGCTCGCTCAACCTCGCGCAGGCAGTGATCCTGGTCGCCTATGAATGGTCGAAGGGGATCGAGCTGGCGGTGCCGACGGAGAGCGGCGAAGCCGAGCCGCGGGCGCCGCAGGAACATCTGGAAGGACTGGTTCAGCAACTCTACGACGCTCTGGAGAAAGTAGACTATTTCCATCCCCCGCATCGAACGCCGACGAC
>DAINCA010000058.1:5679-10479 GCA_036732645.1 Allosphingosinicella sp. | reverse complement strand
GTCGCCGACGCGCTCGGCATCGGCCGGGTCCTGATCCATCCACTGGCTGGAGTCCTCAGCGCCTACGGCATGGGACTGGCCGATATGGTCGAGCTTCGCCAGCGAAGCCTGAGCGGCCATGACCTCGAAGCGACGTTGACCGAGCTTGCCGCCGAAGCCGCAGAGGCCTTGCGGCACCAGGGGGTCGAGTCTCCTGAAATCCGGCGGCGTGTGGCGCTTCGCTACGAAGGCAGCGACACGGCTCTGGAGGTGGAATTCGGACCCGACATGGAAAGCCTTTTCCAGGAGGCACACAATCTCCGGTTCGGTTTTCTGTCCGATTCCCGGATCGTTCCCGAGACGGCGATCGTCGAGGCGGTAGGGAAAGGGGAAAGGCTGGATTCGGCGCCACTTCCCCAAGCGGCATGCGCCGAGGGCGCCGAAAAGCCGATGCTGGATCTTTTCGACCGCGATTCCTTGTGCCCCGGCGATATTGTGGCGGGCCCGGCCGTCATCGTCGAGCAGACGGCGACCACGGTCGTCGAGCCTGATTGGCAGGCCGAAGTGGACAGTCTCGGCAATCTGATCCTCACCCGAGCGAAAGCGCGGAGGAATGCGGCCGCCATGGGGACGGCCGTCGATCCGGTGATGCTCGAAGTCATGGGCAATCTGTTCATGGCGATCGCCGAGGAAATGGGCGTTGCGCTCAAGAACACAGCGTCATCAGTCAATATCAAGGAGAGGCTCGATTTCTCCTGTGCCTTGTTCGATCGGGACGGGAGCCTGATCGCCAATGCCCCGCACATTCCCGTCCATCTCGGATCGATGGGCGACAGCATTCGGACGATTATCGAAGCGCGCGGGGAGGCCCGCGACGGACGAGGCATTTTGCGCGGCGACGTCTATGTACTCAATGCGCCCTATCGCGGCGGCACCCATCTTCCCGACATCACGGTGATCATGCCCGTGTTCGTCGAAGGTGACGAAGGCCCCGCCTGGTTCGTCGCTGCCCGCGGCCATCATGGCGACATTGGCGGAATCGCTCCCGGATCGATGCCGCCGGACAGCCGCGTCGTCCACGAGGAGGGTGTCCTGATCGACAATTTCCTGCTCGTCGACGCAGGCCGCTTTCAGGAACGCGAGATTCGCGATTTGCTCGCCTCGGGCGAATGGCCGGCCCGAAATCCCGATCGCAATGTGGCCGACCTGAAGGCGCAGGTCGCCGCCTGTGCAAGAGGCGCCAACGAGCTTCGGCGAGTGGCGGCCGAATATGGGCGAGACGTGATCGACGCGTACATGGCGCACGTCATGGCCTATGCGGAAGAAGCCGTTCGAAGGCTGGTCGGCGAGCTCGAGGATGGAACGTTCCGCTATGAACTCGACAATGGAGCCATCATCTGCGTCTCCATCCAGGTCGACCAGGAGAGCCGTTCCGCCACCGTCGATTTCGCGGGTACGAGCGATCAGCAGCCGAACAATTTCAACGCACCTTATTCGATCTGCCGTGCCGCTACCCTCTATGTCTTCCGGACCCTGGTGAACGATCCGATTCCGCTCAACGACGGCTGCATGCGGCCCATCAACTTGCGCGTTCCCGAAGGCTCGATGCTGAATCCGGAATATCCGGCGGCCGTGGTGGCCGGAAACGTCGAGACGAGCCAGGTCATCACCGATTGCCTTTTGGCCGCGATTCGTGCCCTCGCTCCGAGCCAGGGGACCATGAACAACTTCACTTTCGGCAACGAACGTCATCAATATTATGAGACGATCGCCGGCGGTGCCGGGGCAGGTCCCGATTTCGATGGAGCGAGCGCGGTCCAGACCCATATGACGAACAGCCGCCTGACCGATCCTGAAATCCTGGAGAGCCGATATCCGGTGATCCTGGAACGTTTCGCGATCCGTCGCGGCTCCGGCGGGGCGGGCGCCCACAGCGGTGGTGACGGAGTCGTACGTCAGCTGCGGTTCCTCGAGCCGATGGACGCGGGAATCCTGTCCAATCGCCGACGGGTGCCGCCGAGCGGAATCGAGGGCGGCGAACCCGCCAAACCAGGCGTGAACAGGGTCGTCCGGGCGAACGGCCAAGTCGAATTGCTCTCCGCCACCGCTTCGACGCGCATGGAGGTGGGCGACCGCTTCATCATCGAAACGCCTGGTGGCGGCGGTTTCGGCCCCAAATGAACTATCTGCCGCTACTCGGACTGCTGGTCCTCGTTTTGGGCTTCGCGCTCCGCTTCAATCCGATGCTGGTCGTCCCGGTCGCCGCTTTGGCCACAGGCCTGCTCGCCGGCCTCGACCCGGTCGACGTCATCGCCAGGCTCGGCAAGGCATTCAACGATTCGCGGATCATCATCATCCCGTGGATCGTGCTTCCCGTCATCGGCCTGCTCGAACGCTACGGGCTTCAGCAGCGGGCGCGGGCCGTGATCTCGGGCTTCAGGGCGGCCACTGCCGGCCGCCTGCTCATTCTCTACCTCTTGTACCGGCAGTTCATATCCGCAATCGGCCTTCATTCGACCGCCGGCCATCCGCAGACGGTCCGACCACTCGTCGCGCCGATGGCGGTCGCTGCGGCGGAGGGGTCATCGCCACTCGACGAAGCCACCAGAGACCAGGTCAAGGCTTATGCCGCCGCCACCGACAATGTCGGCTTGTTCTTCGGCGAGGACATCTTCTTCGCCATCGGTTCGATCGTCCTCATCCAGCAGGTGCTGGAGGGCTATGATATCCGTCTCTCTCCACTCGAGCTGGCGGTCTGGGCGATCCCCACGGCGATTGCGGCCTTCATCATCCATTCGACGCGGCTTGTCCTTCTCGACCGGTCGCTGGCGCGTCGAAGGGCGACGCCGTCATGATCACCATCCAGCACGTCTTCTATCTTGTCGGCGCCTTGTTCGCCGCCTGGGCGCTGCTCGGCCTGTTCGACCGTTCCAATCCCAAACGTATCGGCAATTCTGCCTTCTGGGGCTTGGTTGCCCTCAGCCTCCTTGCCGGCCACCGGCTCGGCGACGTCGGCAATGGATTGCTCGTGCTGGCACTTGCCGGCCTGGCCTCTTTCAAGCTGATCGGGCGCGGGGTGCCGTCGACCAGCGACGAGCAGCGCGCGGCTGCCGGAGAGATTCATGGCAACCGGCTCTTCCTGCCGATCCTCATCGTCCTCCTGACGGCGGTCATCGGAACTCTGCTCTACCTCTACACGCCGCTTCGCGAGACTGGCCTGCTCGAGTCGGGGCGCGAGACGTTCATCCTGTTGTGCGTCGGCGTGCTGTTGGCGATCGCCTTCATCTTCCTCTGGCTGAAACCGCCTGTTCTGGCGCCCCTGGACGAGGGCCGGCGATTGATCGACGCGGTCGGCTGGGCAGCGATCCTGCCGCTGATGCTGGCCGCATTGGGGCTGGTCCTTCGCGACACGGGCGTCGGAGAGACCATCGGTACGCTCGCTCTGGCCATCATCCCCGAAGGAACGATCCTTCCTGCGGTCATCGTATTCGGCCTGGGAATGGCGCTGCTTACCATCCTGACCGGCAACGCCTTCGCCGCCTTCCCGGTGATGGCGACCGCGATCGGCGTGCCGGTGCTCATCCTCGGCTATGGCGGCGACCCGGCGGTGGTCGGTGCGATCGGCATGCTCGCCGGCTTTTGCGGCACGTTGATGACGCCGATGGCGGCGAACTTCAATCTCGTGCCGGCGGCCCTGCTCGAGCTCAAGGACGAATATGGAGTGATCAAGGCGCAGATCGGCACGGCCATTCCACTCCTGTTCGTCAACATCCTCCTCATCTACTTCCTTGCCTTCTAGCTTCAGGCCGGACCCGAATGACTCACCGCCTCACCACCGAAACCGCCAACCGTTTCTCGGAGATCGCTCTCGGTCACGTCACGAAGGAATTTCCGCACAAGCTCGATCATGTGCTGGAAGGCCCCGAGGACGCGCTGCCGCCGAGGGAATTGCATCCCATCTTCTTCGGGAGTTTCGACTGGCACAGCTGCGTCCACGGTTATTGGCTGCTTCTGAGACTTCGGCGCCTGTTTCCCGATCTGCCGGTCGCCGGCCGGGTCGAGGCTTTGCTCGACGAGATGCTGACCGCTCAGAACGTCCAAGGGGAGCTTTCCTATCTGGACCGCGCCTATAGCGGCGGGTTCGAGCGGCCTTATGGCTGGGCGTGGATCCTGGCCCTCCACGCCGAGGCGCAGCGGCACGAGGCCGAATATGCGGACCATCTCGCCCCCCTCGCCGCAGCCTTCGCCGATCGATTCAAATCCTATCTACCGCGACTCACCTATCCGATCCGCGTCGGCACCCATTTCAACACCGCCTTCGCGATGATCCTTGCGCTCGAATGGGCCGAGGCAAACGACCAGGAGCTCGCCGACCATATTCGCGAACGCGCTCAGAATTATTACGGCGAGGATCGCGATTGCCAGGCATGGGAGCCGGGCGGCGACGAATTCCTGTCGTCAGCGCTCACCGAGGCCTTGTGCATGCGCCGAGCGCTCGGCGCCGAGGCCTTCCGAAACTGGTTCGGCGTCTTCCTGCCGCGGATCGATCGAAGGGAGCCGGAAAGCCTGTTCAAGCCAGCCTTCGTCTCCGACCGCTCCGACGGTAAAATCGTCCATCTCGACGGCACCAATCTCAGCCGCGCCTGGTGCTGGCGCGGCATCGCCGGCGCGCTTGCACCGGCGATGGCCGATCTCGCCCGGCGTACCGCCGACGCGCATCTCGACTCGAGCCTGCCGCATGTCGCCGGCGATTATATGGGCGAGCATTGGCTCGCGACCTTCGCCTTGCTGGCACTGGAAGAGGAGGACTGAGGATTAAGC
>DAINCA010000058.1:0-5579 GCA_036732645.1 Allosphingosinicella sp. | reverse complement strand
ATTACAGATCAACCGCCCGCGGATGTTGCCGCCGATCTTGCCAATCTCGCGCAGGCGCTGGACACGGCGCTTCCGCCACGGCTCGCCGACAACCTGCTGATCGCGACGTGGAATCTGCGCGCCTTCGGCAGCCTCACCCGGAAGTGGCACAGCAGCGGCACCGACAGCCCCAAAAGGGATCTGGCCTCTGCCTTGTGCATCGCCGACATCCTGTCGCGCTTCGATGTCATCGCCATCCAGGAGGTGAAATCGGATCTTCGGGCGTTGCGCGACGTGCTCAAGAAGCTCGGTCCCAATTGGGCATTCGCGATGACCGACGTCACTTATGGCGGTCCCGGCAATGTGGAACGGCTCGCTTATCTGTTCGATACGACCCGGCTGAAGCTCTCCGGCCTGGCCTGCGAACTGGTCATTCCGGAAGACCTCGAATCTCCCTTCGCAACGCCGGCCAACGCCTTTCAGCGGCAGTTCGTTCGAACGCCTTATGCGGTGAGCTTCCTCGCGGGCGATCAGACCTTCGTTCTGGTGACGCTCCACGTCATCTTCGGCGACCGCGGCGAGGATCGTCGCGACGAGCTGACGGCAATCGCCAAGTGGCTTCGCAACTGGGCGGAGCAGGCGGACGATTACGGCCATAATCTGATCTGCCTCGGCGACTTCAACATCGACCGGGCGAACGATCCCCAATTCCAGGCCTTCACCTCGACCGGCCTCGCGCCAGCCGAGGACCATGCGGGGCTTCCCCGGACCATCTTCTCCAAGCCAAACCGGCCAGACCTCGACAGCTTCTATGACCAGATCGCCTGGTTCCGGACGGTCAGGGAACGCCCCTATCTCAGCCTCAAGTACCGAAAGGGCGGCAATTTCGATTTTCGGGGCCACGTCCTGACCGACCTGACGATGCAGCAGCTTTCGTTCCGGATTTCAGACCACTTCCCGCTCTGGGTGGAGTTCGGGCGCTAGAAAAAAGTTTCGTCCGGGGCGCCGAAAGCCGAGAAGAAGAGTTTGCGCGGATCGGGGGCCGAGCTGCCCGCTTCCGGCTATCTCCACTCGTCCCTCATGTTCCGCCGGGTTGTCGGGATGGTTTACAAATCGTTACCGTCCGAACCCTCGATTCCACGCATTTGCGCCACTGGCCCGCTTCTTGCGTAGTCGCCGGCATGTGGAACCGCATTGGTCGATTGTTCATCGTCAAGACCCGTTGGGAAGCCATGGCGATCATCTACGCGCTCGCTTTGGGCGCGATCGAACGTGGCGAGCAATATCTCCAGCAATATCCCGGAATAAGCGGATGGTTGCTCTTTCTGGCCTGCACCGGCGCAGTCTTCCTTGCCGGCGCCCGGCTGATGGAAACAACCCGAAAGGACGCCGGACGGCGCCGCCGAAGGAGCGACCTCGGAACAGCCTGAAGCGGCCATCCGTTGAGTCCTGGACAATCCAGGAGTGAGCCATGTCCGATCAGAACGACCAGGAAAAAGTGGAACGCGAGACTGGCACCAAAGGCGCCGGCCAGTCCGGCGGCGGCGCCTATCCCAATCCACATGACGGCAAGAAGAAGGACAAATCGGACGGGTTCTTCGGCCATGGCGGCCAATCGGACATGGAGTATCACGGCACCGGCCAGCTTGGCGGCCAGAAGACCGGGGCCAACGCCAATTCACCGGCTCGAAAATCGGGTCCCACCAAAGACTGACCACTCTTCCTAAATGTTGGCGATATTTCCCATATCGCGCAGCCTCGATTCGTGACTTGGCTTGAGTCCGGGGCGATAGGAATGGCAGATTTCCGCCGGAAATTCCGTTTGGCACGACCCTTGTAAACCTCGGTGAGCATAAGAGTTCACAAAGGTTCAAGGGAGCAAGCAAATGGTCAACTTCACCAACTTCAATCGCATCGCCACCGCTGCAATAGGCGCGCTCGTCATCTCGACCGCCTGCATCGCGGCCGCCACCGGTCCCGCTTACGCGGTCGACGCGGAGGCCGTCAGCTACGTCGCGGCGGACGCCCCGGCATCGGCGCAGGCAGAAGCCTGAACCGCGGTGGTCGGCCGGAGAGTCCATAACCCCCTGTGCCTCTCCGGCCGCCGCCAAGCCACTTTTGAACGGAGCCCCATTCAATGAGCATCTTCTCCCGCACCCGCGACATCATCGCCGCCAACGTCATCGACCTGGTCAACCGGTCGGACGATCCGGCGAAGACGATCCGGGTGATCATTCTTGAAATGGAGGAGACCCTGGTCGAGGTGCGTGCTTCGGCGGCTCGTTCGATCGCCGACATGAAGGAGCGCAGCCGCCAGGTTGCTCAGCTTCGCGAACTCCAGGACAGCTGGACCGATCGCGCCGAGCTCGCGCTCAGCAAGGGCCGCGACGACCTCGCCCGGGCCGCATTGATCGAGCGCGAAAAGCTCAGCGCGCTGGGCGAGGAGCTCCGCGAGGAGATTGCCGAGATCGATGCCGCGTTGCGGGCGTCCGAGGCCGACATCGCCAAGCTTCAGGGCAAGCTCCGCGAGGCGCGCAACCGGCAGAACGCGATCGCGACCCGAATCGAGGCCGCTCATAATCAGGCCAGGCTTCGTGAACTTTACGCCGGCCAGCGGGTCGAAGAGGCGTTCTCGAACTTCGCGGTACTGGAACGCCAGGCCGACCTCGTCGAGGGCCATGCCGAAGCATTGATGCTCGCGGCCCCGCCCAAGTCACTCGAGGAAGAGATCGCCGAGCTCAAGGTCAGCGAGAAGGTGGAGGCCGAACTCGAGGCGATGAAGGCGGCGCGGAGGGAAGCGGCATGACCGTGCAAATCGACGGTATCGACATCGTCGCCGCGGCCCAGGCGGGCGCACTGATCGGCGGGATCATCGCGGTGCTGGTGATCGGGCTCCTGTTCTACCTGCTCGTCCGGCCACCGCGGCACGTTCGCGAAGCGAAACGGCGGCCGGTGGAGCTTCCGGAACAGGAAGCGGAGCAGTTGCTCGGATTGATGGAGCGGATGGAATCTCGGCTCGAGGTGCTCGAGCGAGCGCTCGCCGATCAGCAGGACGCTGTCCCACCGACAGCCGAACGTAAAATACTGGAATCGGCTGTTGATGGCCGGAGAACGAGGAGGACGAAATGAACGTGCGGGGCAGAAGGTTCGAAACCGACCGAAGCGAAGGCAAGATCCTTGGCGTTTGCGCCGGCATCGCAAACCAGATCGGGATCGATGCCACCATCGTCCGGATCGGCGTGGTGGTCCTCGCTCTGGCGGTCTCGGTCCCCTGGATGGTCGTCGCTTACCTGGTCGCCGCCTATTTCGGCCGGCCGACTCGCCGGGCGGCTCATTTGCCGAAGCGGATGCCGGCCCGCGAGGAATCGCAGGAGCGGATGCGTTCACTCGACCTGAGGATGCAGGCGATCGAGACGTACGTGACCAGCTCCAACAGCCGCCTCGCCCGCGAGATCGAAGAGCTTCGCTAGTCGGGGCCGTGGAAAGGCCCGCGGCGGAAACCGCAAGACTGCGCTGAAGCGCAGCAAGCCTTGGGAGGAAGATATGAGCCAATCGATGACCCTGATGACGATGGCGAGCTTCGGCCTCGCTGCCCTCATCATCCTGGCATATTCGGGCCTGAGGGCCTGGCATGGCTGGCTGGAGGTGAAACGGCTCGAGCTGGCGGGGCACCGTCATGCGGAACCGCGAAGCCAGGCGATGGACATGATCGAGATGGCGGACCTGAAGGAGCGGATCCGCAAGCTCGAGAATATCGCCGCCTGCATCGATCTCTAGCAACGGACCGGGCCCCAGGCCCGGATGACGAAGGGGGCGAGGGGATGCAGGACTGGGTGATCCGCCTGATCGACTGGGGCGGCTATGCGGGCGTCTTCCTGTTGTCGCTGATCGAAACGATCGTCCTGCCTCTGCCTTCCGAGCTGATCCTGCCGATCGCCGGAATGCGGGCTGCAAACGGGCCACTGGGCCTGGCCGGGGTCATCATCGCCGCCACGGCCGGGTCCATGACCGGCAACATGATCTGGTACTGGGCGGCGCGCTCGATCGGGCTCGAGCGGCTCAGGCACTTCATCGACAGTCACGGTCGCTGGGTCGCGATCGATTGGAGCGACGTTCAGCGCGTCGCGAATCTCTTCCACAAGTTCGGACCGGCGATCGTGTTCAGCGGGAGACTGGTTCCCGGAGTGCGTACCTTCGTCTCGATACCCGCAGGACTGGTGAACATGCCGATGATCCGCTTCGCCTGGTGGTCGACGATCGGCACGGCCTTGTTCGCTTCCGCCTTGGCAGGGGCCGGCTTTGCGGCCGGGAGCTGGCTGACCTGGATCGAAAAAGCGGCAGGGCCAGTCTCCTCCGCCGTCGTTGTGGGAATCGTCGCGCTCTACATCTGGCGCCAGCTTACCTGGAGCCGGCGCTCGCACGTCACCGAGGTTCGGTGATCTTGACCCGATCTGTCTCTCCATCCGGCCCGATCAGCCAGATGTCGCCGAAATCTTCGTGGACAAGGGGCGCTGGCCGAGCGCCCCCAAGTTGCTCGATTATGTCCGGCACAGTGTTGCTATGGCCAACGACAAGTGCCGGAAGGGGCCCAGAACGGATCCGGGCGATCAATCCCGGATTATCGGCGGGGTCGTAGACGATCGGGGTCAAACCCAAACGCGCGGCCAGCAAAGCGGCGGTCTGGCGGGTCCGCTTGTAACCGGTCACGTAGATCGCCCGCGGCGGACTCCTTCCGAACCAATCTGCGAGGAGGGCGGCCTGGCGCTGACCCTCAGCCGTCAGGTCCGGATCGCGCTCGCCGGCGGGTGTGTGAAGGTGGCGCACCACATAATATCGGGTGGAAGCCGGAGCGTCGGCAGCCGTGGCGCAGCCGGATAGAGTGACCAGTGCAACCACGAGCAGACCCAACAGTCTCATCCTTCGAACCTTTCACAAGGGGTGCACGCGGTCGAAAAATCTACTAACGGCATCGCGAACCGCAAGACATGAAGGCAGAGGATGGCCGATAGTATCGAGCGCCGCAACCGGCCGGCGCTCTCACTCCACGTTCCAGAGCCCGACGCCAGACCCGGCGACGAAGTGGATTTCAGCGCGATCGTGATCCCCGCCGCCGGCAGCGTTGCCCGGCCGGATGTCGCCGCCGCTGCCGCCGACACTCACCCGCTCTGCTTCACTCTCGTTCGAGTCCTCGACGACGATGGGAAGGCCGTCGGAGCCTGGGATCCGAAGCTCGATCCGGAGACGCTGCGGCGGATTCTTCGCGACATGCTGATGGTCCGTATCTTCGACGAGCGCATGTTCCGGGCCCAGCGACAGGGCAAGACCAGCTTCTACATGAAGGCGCTTGGCGAAGAGGCGGTGGCGGTCGCTGCCGCGCATGCGCTCGACCGGGACGACATCTGCTTCCCAACCTATCGCCAACAAGGGCTGCTGATCGCGCGCGATTATCCGCTCGTCGAGATGATGTGCCAGATCTACTCGAACAAAGCCGACAAGCTCAAAGGGCGTCAGCTGCCGATCATGTATTCCGATCGGGACAAGGGGTTCTTCTCGATCTCCGGCAACCTCGCGACGCAATATCCGCAGGCGGTCGGCTGGGC
>DAINCA010000057.1:0-10510 GCA_036732645.1 Allosphingosinicella sp. | reverse complement strand
CGGACTGGACTCGGGAACGGATGGCTTAAGCCAGCCTCTCAGCGATTTTGCTCGACCTCGCTTCGCGATCGCCGCTCGGAAGCATGGTCCCGCTCATGCCCGAAGTCCTTGTCTCTCTCCCGATCGATTTCCGACTTCAAAGGCGAGAGTAGCCACAAGGTGATCATCGTGATCAGGGCGAGAACGATGGCGACGTCGTAACTGCCAAGCCCGACGGAGGTGCCAACCGCGCCGGTCGACCACAAGCTCGCGGCGGTGGCCGTACCCTTCACGCTCTCCTTCATTCGAAGGATGGCGCCGCCGCCGATGAAGCCCATGCCGGTGATGATCCCCTCGACGATCCGCGCAATCGCTTCGGGATCGTCGCCGATGATCGATTCCGCAGCCTGGATGAAGCCGCAGCTCGCCACGGCGACGAGGGGGAACGTCCGTAATCCCGCGCTTCTTTCTTCCCTCTCGCGGTTCCAGCCGATCGGCAGTGCCAGCAAATAGGCCACGACCAGGGCCGCGACATGCGGCAGCAGGTTGAACGGATTGGCCTCGAACAGTTCCAGCATCAACTTTCTCTCCAGACCGCCTTATCGGCTATTGCATAGTTATGCATTTATACGCATATGGCGCCGATGACCGATGTCGCGATCCTCGGAGCCTCAGGCTATGTCGGCGCAGAATTGCTTAGGCTGTGCGCCGGCCACCCGCAATTGCGGCCCGTCCGGCTGTTCGGTGACAGCCAGGCCGGGCAGAAGCTGGAGACCGTCCACCCGCATCTCGCTTCGGCTTATCCCGACTTGAGAGTCGAACGATTCGAGCCGGAGGCGCTCTCCGGGATCGGGCTGGTTTTCGCCGCCCTCCCCCATGGCCATTCACAAAAGCTCGCGCCGGAGATTCTCGGCCGTGGAATCCCCTTCGTCGATCTCGGCGCCGACTTCCGGCTCGACGACGCGGCTGACTACGCCCGTTGGTACGGGGAGGAACACCAGGCGCCGGAATATCTCGATCGATTCGTCTACGGCATCCCCGAGCTTCATCGTGACAGAATCCGCAGCGCTAAAGCGGTCGCTGCGGCCGGCTGCTATCCGACATCGGCGATCCTTGCGCTGAAGCCGCTTCTGGATCTTGTCGAGCACGAGGGCCTGATCGTTGACGCGGCTTCGGGCGTCAGCGGCGCCGGCAAGGGCTTGAAGGACGAGACCCATTTCAACAGCGTCGACGAGAATTTCACCGCCTACGGCCTCCTCAACCATCGCCACACCGCGGAGATGGAAATGGCGCTTGGCGGCAATTTGCTGTTCACGCCGCATCTAGCGCCAATGAATCGAGGCATTCTCGCGACCTGTTATGCGCAGGCAAAAGGGGCTTGCGACCCGCTTGCGGCGCTTCGCGAAGCTTATGCCGACGAGCCGTTCATCGTCGTTTCGGAGCGACCCCCTTCGACGAAATGGACCCTGGGTTCCAATTCAGTCCATCTCACCGCCCGCTATGACGCGCGCACCGGCCGGGTACTCGCCATCGCGGCGCTGGACAATCTCGTGAAAGGCGCGGCCGGGCAGATGATCCAGTGCGCTAATCTGATGTTGGGTTTCGAGGAAACCGAGGGCCTTCCTCGCGTTGGAGTTTGGCCATGAGCGTTACCGCCGCAGAAGGATTCATCGCCGCCGGCTGCCACGCCGGGATCAAGCGGCGCCGCCACGACATGGCGTTGATCGCGACCGCCGACCTGAAACCGGTGACGGCGGTTGCCGTCTTCACGCAGAACAAGTTCGTCGCACCGCCGGTAACGCTGTCGCGGCGACGGCTCGCCGACAACCAGGGCAAAGCGAGCGCGATCATCGTCAACTCCGGCAACGCCAATGCGGGCACCGGCGCCCCCGGCCTCGCCGACGCGGAGGCGATGACCGAGGCCGCCGCCACGGCGCTTGGGATCCCGAGCGACGAGGTCCTGGTCTGCTCGACCGGGATCATCGGCACGCCGCTGCCTATGGAGCTGATTCTCAAGGCGACTCCGAAGCTCGCCAGGAAACTCTCCGTCGACGGCGACGAGGACGCGGCGAAGGGAATCCTCACCACCGATCATCATAGCAAGCAGGCGCTCGTGAAAGGCTCGGGTTTCACCCTCGGCGGTATGGCCAAGGGGTGCGGCATGATCGCGCCGAACATGGCGACGATGCTCGCCTTCCTGACCACCGACGCCGAGCTTCCGCGCGATGTGCTCCAGCAGATCTTGCGGGACGCGGCCGACCGGACCTTCAACACCCTCAACGTCGACGGCGCGACCTCCACCAACGACACCGTGATGCTGCTGGCGAATGGTCGGCGCGGGCCGGCCGACAAAATGGCGTTCGCCGATGCGGTGCATCGGGTCTGCGAAGACCTCACCCTGCAGATGGCCCGCGATGCCGAAGGCATGACGAAGATGGCGTTGCTCAATGTCATCGGCGCCGCGAGCGACAGCGAGGCGCGGGTCGCCGCCAAGGCCATTGCCGAGAACAATCTCGTCAAGTGCAGCTGGCATGGCGGCGATCCTTATTGGGGCCGCCTGCTCGCGGCCGCCGGGTCGGCCGGCGTGGGGTTCGATGCGGAACGCAGCCATGTCTCTTATGGCGGGATCGAGGTTGCCCGCGGCGGCGCACCCGTCGCGCACGACGAGGCCGCGGTTGCCGAGCACATGACGAAGGACAGCTTCCGGATCGAGGTCGGCCTCGGCGTCGGCCGGGGAGCCGCGCAGGTCATCGGGATCGATCTCGGCCCCGGCTACATCAAGGAAAATGTGAAGACGTCATGATGAGCCCCGCCCTCACCGCGCGAGTGCTCGTCCAGGCCTTGCCCTACATCCAGCGCTTCACCGGCAAGTCCGTCGTCGTGAAATTGGGTGGGGCGGCGATCGACTCGGAGCTCGACAGGGCGCTGGCCCAGGACGTGCTGCTGCTGCGAAGCGTCGGCGTCCGCTGCGTCCTTGTCCATGGCGGCGGACCGCAGGTCGACGCGGTGATGCGCAAGATGGGCAAGGAGCCGGAGTTCCGCGACGGCCTTCGGGTGACGGACGCCGAGACGCTGGACATCGTGCGGATGGTGCTCGTCGGCGGGGTCAATCGCGATCTCGTCGCGACCATCAATCGGGAGACGAGGGAGGATCCGGTCGCCGTCGGAGTCGCCGGCGAGGATGGCGGCCTGCTGACTGCGGTGCCGCGCGACCCGGCTTTGGGCTTCGTCGGCGACGTCGCAGAGGTTCGGGCCGGAAGGCTCCACGGCCTGCTCGATCAGGGTCTCGTCCCGGTCATTTCGACGATCGGCGGCGACATCCAGGGCCAGCCCTACAACATCAACGCCGATGAAGCGGCGATGGCGATCGCGGTGGCGATGGAGGCGGAGAAGATCATTTATCTGACCGCCGCTCCCGGCCTCCTCGAGGATCCCAAGGACGAGGACAGCCTGGTGCCGAGGCTAAGCTCGGCCGAGCTTCGCGAGCGGATCGCCCATGAAAGCGTCTCGGCCGGCATGATTCCGAAGCTCCGCGCCTGCGCCGATGCCGTCGACGGCGGTGTCGGCTCGGCCCACATCATCGACGGCCGGGTGCCCCATGCCTTGCTGATCGAGATCCTGACGGATGAAGGCATCGGTACGATGATCAAGCGGGAGCTCGAGAGATGACCTCGCTGTTGACGATCGGCGATCTGGGCGCCGACGGGCTCGCCGAGATTATCGAGCTCGCGGAGCGCGCCGATCTCGGGCGTCCGCTTGCCGGCAAGGGCGTCGCTCTGGTCTTCCAGAAGTCGTCCGCCCGAACCCGCAACTCGATGGAAATGGCGGTCGTCCAGCTTGGCGGTCATCCGGTCTACATCCAGAAGGATGAAGTCGGCCTGGGCACACGCGAGACGGCCGAGGACGTGGCTCGAACGCTCGCTTGCTATCACGAGGTGATTGCCGCCCGGGTGATGGACCATCGCGATCTCGAGCGAATGGCGAAGTCGGTAGCGACGCCCCTGCTCAACCTGCTTTCGGACCTTCACCATCCGCTGCAGGCGCTGGCTGATCTCCTGACGATCAAACAAAATCTCGGCCGTATCGAGGGCGCGCGCGTGGCCTATGTCGGCGACGCCAACAATGTCGCCCGATCGCTCGCCGAAGCCTGTTCCCTGGCCGGTGCCGAGCTCATCGTCGCCTGCCCCGATGAATATGGCTTCGCCGCCGAGGAACTGGAGCGATGGGACAATGTGCGCCAAGTCGTCGACCCGCGCGAAGCGGCCGAAGGCGCCCAGTTCGTCTATACCGACGTCTGGGTATCGATGGGCCAGGACGAAGAAGGCGAGCAAAGGCGGCGCGCCTTCGCCGACTACCAGGTCGACGAGGTGCTAATGGCGCTGGGCGACGACGCCCGCTTTCTCCACTGCCTGCCCGCGCGACGCGGCGAGGAGGTTGCCGCAGCGGTGATCGACGGTCCGCGCTCGGCGGTCTGGAAGCAGGCGGAAAACCGGATGCACACCGCGCGCGCCGCTCTGGCCTGGATGTTGAGATGACGGACGGCCGTTCCCGTCGGCTGCGGATCCTTGCCGATCTCATTCGCGGCGGCACCATCGCAAGCCAGGAGGAGGCGACGGCGAAGCTCAAGAAAGCAGGTTTCTGCGTCACCCAGGCGACTGTGTCGCGCGACCTGGAGAGTTTGGGCGCAGTCAAGCTGAAGCGCGGTGGCGTGCTCGCATATTTCCTTCCTGATCAATTGGGAGCGGCTGACTGGAGCACTGGCCGGCTGGAGCGGCTGATGGGCGAATTCGTCCTCAATATCGAGGCCGCCGGACAGCTCATCATTCTCAAGACGCCGCCGGGCTCGGCGCATCTCGTCGCATCCGCACTCGACCAGGCTCAGCTCCCGGATGTCGCGGGCACGGTCTCCGGCGACGATACGATGTTCGTCGCGCTTCGCAACGGCGCCGACATCGGCACGGTTCTCGCCCGCTTCACGCGGATGGCCGGGCAGGACGAGGCGACATGGGCATGATCGGGGTGTCCACCACAGCCATCCACCAACCTTCCAATGGCCGCTCCGGCGCCGCAGCAGCCCCCGCCGGCGCGAGGCCGACAAGACAGGAATATTGAAGTGACCGTTCAAACACCTCCCAGGAAAGTCGTGCTCGCTTATTCCGGCGGCCTCGACACCTCGATCATCCTGAAATGGCTTCAGACCGAATATCGGGCGGAGGTCGTCACCTTCACCGCCGATCTCGGCCAGGGCGAGGAAGTGGAGCCGGCGCGGCGCAAGGCCGAGTTGCTGGGTATCCGGCCGGAGAATATCTTCATCGAGGATCTGCGCGAGGAATTCGTGCGCGATTATGTCTTCCCGATGTTCCGGGCGAATACCGTTTATGAGGGCCAGTATCTGCTCGGCACCTCGATCGCCCGGCCGCTGATCGCCAAGCGCCAGATCGAGATCGCGAGAAAAATTGGTGCCGACGCCGTCTGCCACGGCGCCACCGGCAAGGGGAACGACCAGGTCCGCTTCGAGCTCGGCTACTATGCGCTGGAGCCCGACATTCGGGTGGTGGCGCCGTGGCGGGAATGGGATTTCGCCAGCCGCGAGGCCCTGATCGACTTCGCCGAGAAGCACCAAATCCCGATCGCCAAGGACAAAAGGGGTGACTCGCCTTTCTCGGTCGACGCCAACCTCCTCCATTCCTCGTCGGAAGGGAAAGTGCTCGAGGACCCGGCGGTCGAAGCGCCCGAATATGTCCACCAGCGAACGATCTCACCGGAGGAAGCGCCGGACCGGGCTACCATCATCGAGATCGGCTTCGAGCATGGCGACCCGGTTTCAATGGACGGCGAGCTTCTGTCGCCGGCGACCTTGCTCGCCCGGCTGAACCAGCTCGGCCATGACAATGGCATCGGTCGGCTTGACCTGGTGGAGAACCGCTTCGTCGGAATGAAGTCACGCGGCGTGTACGAGACCCCGGGCGGGACGATCCTGCTCGCCGCCCACCGGGGCATCGAGTCGATCACCCTCGATGGCGGGGCCATGCATCTCAAGGACGAGATCATGCCGCGTTACGCGAAGCTCATTTACAACGGTTTCTGGTTCTCGCCGGAACGGGAAATGCTCCAGGCGCTGATCGACAAAAGCCAGGAACATGTCACCGGCACCGTCCGGATGAAGCTCTACAAGGGCAATGCCACGGTGATCGGCCGCGAAAGCCCGCTTTCCCTCTACGATCAGGACCTCGTCACGTTCGAGGAAGGCAGCGGCGGTTACGACCAGCGCGACGCGGCCGGCTTCATCCGGTTGAACGCCCTCCGCTTGAGGATCGCGGCGAAACGGGCAGCCCGCGAAAGCGCCGATTAGGCAGGAAGCGGCTCCGGTAACATCGTCCCGTCACGCTGAACCTGTTTCAGCTTCCAGAATTGAGCCGCAACGAGGGCGGCGACCGGACCGGACTCCGGCTCAGGAGGACGAATGGGCTACGTCCGCTTCCGCGGCAGGCCGGGCGCCGGCCGGTGAATCGTGAGTCGCCTGAAGGCAGAACGGGCAATTGCGGGCTAAATGGCCCGGCTAGATCTCCACCAGCTCGGGCTCGACCGTCTTCATCCGTTCGTCGTGCGGAATCGGGCTTCGCGGCCAGAAGCTGCACCCGCTGGGAGGGTTGAACGGTGAGGGGGGATCGCCTTCGAGGATGACCCGCTCCCGGCCCCGCTCGGCCCGTGGATCAGGCAACGGGATCGCGCTCATCAAGGCGCGGGTGTAGATATGGAGCGGGTCGTCGACGATCGTCTCGGAATCTCCAAGCTCGATGATCTTGCCGAGGTACATGACGGCGATCCTGTCCGCGATGTAACGGACCACCGACAGATCGTGGGAAACGAAGATCATCGTCAGCCCCATCTCATCGCGCAATTTCTTGAGCAGGTTGAGGATCTGTGACTGGATGGAGACGTCCAGCGCCGACACCGGTTCGTCGGCGATAATTAGTTTGGGCTCAGGCGCCAGCGCCCTGGCGATCGCCACCCGCTGGCGCTGGCCACCGGAAAATTCATGCGGATATTTCTTCATCTGCGAAGGGTTGAGGCCGACCGTCCTGAGCAGTTCGACGACCCGATCGCGAAGGGCCTGTCCGCGCACGTCGGGATGACGCGTGCGGATCGCCTCGGCAAGCGCATCGTAGACCGTCATCCTCGGATTCAGCGAGGCGTAGGGATCCTGGAAAACCATCTGGAAATTGATCCGCTGATGGCGAATTTCGCTATAGGGCAAGGCGCTGAGCTCCTGCCCTTCGAGGATGATCCGGCCCGAGGTCGGTCGGATGATCTGCATGATCGTGCGGCTGAGGGTCGTCTTGCCGCAGCCCGATTCACCGACGAGGCCCAAAATCTCGCCTTCGCGGATGGTGAGCGAGACATTGTCCACGGCCTTGACCACGCCCTTGCTCTTGCGGGTCAACATTTTCGTGCCGAGGTCGAAATGCTGGCTGACCGAGTCGAGGACGAGAAAGTCGTCGCGCGGCGTCTTTCGTCCGTTCGCCGTCATGCTGTTTCCTCCGGCACATCCCGGGTCAGCACCTGCTCGATGGGTCGGCTACGGTCGCAATATTGGCAGTCCTGAAAGCAATGTCCTTCTGTCAGTACGACGATTTCTGGCTGCGGCCCCTCCGACGGCGCACGCTTCGGATAGGGACAGCGCGGATAGAAGGCGCAGCCCTCGATCGGCTTGCTGAGATCAGGAGGGGCGCCCGGAACGGTATAAAGCAGATCGCCCTTGTCCTGTAGCGACGGAATCGCCTTCTGAAGCGCGCGCGTATAGGGGTGTTGCGGTTCGTAGAAGATCTGGTCGGTAGTGCCGCTTTCGACGTCGCGGCCGGCATACATCACGTTGACGCGGTCGCAATTGCCGGCGACGACTCCAAGATCGTGCGTGACGAGGATGATGGCGGTGCCGAGATCCTCCTGCCGCCGCTTGAGAAGATCGAGAACCTGGGCCTGGATGGTCACGTCCAGGGCCGTGGTGGGCTCATCGGCGATCAGCAGATCGGGCTTGGTGAGCAACGCCGAAGCGATCATCACGCGCTGGCGCATTCCGCCGGAAAATTCATGCGGATAACCGTGAATGCGTTTCTCCGCTTCGGCGATGCCGACCTCCTCGAGACTGGCGATCGCCTGGTGCAACGCCGCCTTGTGGTCGAGATCGCTGTGAAGCTTCAAGGATTCGACCATCTGGGTCGACACCTTCAGGAACGGGTTGAGCGACGTCATCGGGTCCTGGAAGATCATCGAGATCCGGCCACCCCTTATTTCCCGCATCCGCGATTCCGAAGCCTTGAACAGGTCCTCACCATCGAAAATCACGGCCCCCCGGTCGATCCGCCCGGGCTCCTGGATCAGCCGCATGATTGAGTAACAGGTTACCGACTTGCCGCTGCCGGATTCGCCGACAATGCCGACGGTCTGGCCGCGTTCCACTTCCAAACTGACGCCGTCGACCGCGCGCACCACACCGCTTCGAAGGTGAAAGGACGTCGCCAGATCATGGACTTCCAGGAGCGCCATCTTCGTCAGTCCTTCGCGCTCTTGGGGTCGAGCGCGTCGCGCAGCCCGTCACCAAGGAAATTCAGGGAGAAGAGCGTGAGGGCGAAGAAGAAGGCCGGAAAGATCAGGAGCCACGGAAAGATTTCCATGTTCTGCTGGCCCTCGTTGATCAACACGCCCCAGGAGGCATTGGGTGGCTGAACGCCCAGTCCGAGGAAGCTCAGGAAGGCTTCCAGGAGCATCACTGCCGGCACGGTGAGGGTCGCAACGACAATAACCGGCCCGAGCACGTTAGGGATCAGGTGCCTGAGGATGATCCGGCGGTGGCTGTAACCCAACGAGACAGCCGCATCGATGAACTCCTGCTTGCGAAGGGACATCACGCCGGAGCGGACGATGCGCGCCATGGTAAGCCATTCGACGGCACCGATCGCAACGAACATCAGCCACAAGGAGCGGCCGAAAGCCACCATCAGGAGGATGACGAAAATCGTGAACGGCAGCGCGTAAAGCAGGTCGACGATACGCATCATGACGGAATCGGTCTTGCCGCCGACATAACCCGCGGTCGCACCGTAAACGACGCCAATGAGCAAAGCGACGAGGGTGGCGATAAGGCCGACGAGAAGGGAAATGCGCCCACCTTCCATGACCCGCACCATGAGGTCGCGGCCGAGCGTATCGGTTCCGAACCAGTGACTCGCCGAAGGTCCCTGGGCGCCCGTCATGAGGTCCTGAGCCTGGCTGTCCCACGGCGACAGGAACGGCCCTACGACGCAGAACAAGGCGATCGCGAGGAAGATGAACAGGCTGATCAGGGCCAGCCGGTTACGCCCCAGCCGATGCCACGCGTCGCGCCACAGGGATGCCCCCTGCTCGATCTCCACCATTTCCGGCTCGCGGCGGACATCCTCCTCGGCGCCGATCACGGCTTCGGTGATCTGGGTCATGGCCCCAACCTCGGTCGCATTCGATCACTCATATTTCAGCCTGGGATTGAGGAAGACGTGAGCGATGTCGGCGAGCAGGTTCATCACGACGATCAGAGTGGCGAATAGAACGGTAAGCCCGAGGATCAGGAAATCGTCGCGGTTCAGCGCACCCTTGACGAACCATTGGCCGAGGCCCGGAATCTGGAAGATGGTCTCGACCACGAACGATCCGGCGATGATCCCGGCCAAAGCCGGGCCGAGGAACGTGATCGCCGGGATCAGCCCGCCCTTGAGGCAATGCTTCCAGACGATCGTCCATTCTGAGACCCCCTTGGCACGAGCCGTCCGAACGAAATCCTGATTGAGCATTTCCAGCATTCCGCCGCGGGTCAGGCGGGCGAAATAGGCCGCATAATAAAGCCCCAGAGTGGCGGCCGGGAGAACGACATATTCAGGGCCATACCAGCCAGAGACCGGGAACATTCTCAGGATCAGACCGAACACGAGAGCAAGCAATGGACCCATGACAAAGGTAGGGAGGCAGATGCCCGCCATTGAAACCGACATCGGCACATAATCGAGCCAGGTGTTGCGCTTGACCGCGGCGATAATCCCGGTCGGAATGCCGATCAGAAGTGCCGCCAGCAGCGAAATTGCGCCAAGCTTTAGCGACACCGGGAAGGATTCGGCGATGATCTGCGTGACCGATCGATTAGCATAGACCGCCGACGGTCCGAACTCGCCGCTCAAGGCGTTGGTGAGCGAGGTCCAGAAGCGCTCGGCCACCGGCTTGTCGTAGCCGTAAAAGGCCTCGATCTGGGCGAGAATTTCGGGCCGGATCGCCCGCTCCGAACTGAACGGGCTGCCAGGGGTCGCGGCGACCAGGAAGAAGGTCACCGCGTAGATCGCCAGCAGCACGAACAGCCCCTGGAGCAGCCGAAGAAAAATGAACTTCAGCATGACGACCTACCGATCGGGCCGGGCCGGGCAAAAGCGGAACGGCCTCCCTGACTCACCACTTTCACCGGTCTAGAGATTGAACGAAACATATTTGTACGGATGATTGTCCAGCA
>DAINCA010000056.1:0-10644 GCA_036732645.1 Allosphingosinicella sp. | reverse complement strand
GCCGCTTCGGATGTGGCGCGCCCGGCGGCGACTTGTTCCTGGACGGCACGAGTACGGAAATATTGGGCATCCGCTTGCTCCGGTCGTTCCGCGGCCCGCATCGAGTCAGACCTCCCGCTGCGGCGGCGAGTCGTCTGTGGGCTGCGGGCCCCGTTTCGCGCCGTGGCCGCCATGACCGCCATGCATGGACATGTGGAGGAACGGACAGGCGAGAAGGATCAGCAGCGGCGAATAGGCGAGCAGATGATATCCGTGCCCCTTGAGGATCAGGAAGGCGGCGATCGCGGCGGCCCCAATCCCGATGATCAGCCATTTCGATGAGCGGCGCCTGGCGTGCAGATGTTCGGCCATTTCAACCTCCATTTCTGATTGCCAGATGCCCGCAGCCAGGCGACCGCGCGATGCGTAAATGTCCGTATAGGATTGCGGCGCCGGTTGGCCGATCTAGCGGCTCATCACTTCATGCCGAGGAGCCGGAATGACTACGAAGCTGACCTTTTTAGGCGCCGCCGGGACCGTAACCGGGTCTAAGTATCTGCTCGAGACCAACGGCCAGCGCGTGCTCGTCGATTGCGGGCTGTTTCAAGGTTTCAAGCAGCTGCGCGAGCGCAACTGGGCGAACTTCCCGGTCGATCCCAAAAGCATTCATGCGATCGTGCTGACGCACGCGCACCTCGACCACAGCGGCTATATCCCGCTGCTGGTCCGGAACGGCTTTTCGGGACCGGTGATCAGCACCCACGCGACCTTCAAGCTGTGCGAGCTCCTGCTCCCGGACAGCGGTCATCTCATGGAAGGCGACGCCTTTTCCGCCAATCGCTATGGCTACTCCAAGCACGAGCCTGCACTGCCGCTGTACACCGAGGAAGATGCGAGACGGTCTCTTGAGTCCTTCCGCCCGGCGCAATTCCACCAGGAGGTTCAGATCGTGGAGGGCTGCTCGGCCTTCTTCCGCCCGGCTGGTCATATTCTCGGCGCGGCCACGGTCGAGCTCAGGTGCAACGGTGTTACAATCCAGTTTTCGGGCGATCTCGGGCGATACGGGGACGCGACCATGGTCGATCCGGAGCCAGTCGCCAAGGTTGACTATCTGCTCGTCGAATCGACATACGGTAACCGCAAGCATGATCCCGCTTCACCCGAGGAGGCGCTCGAAGACGTGATCAACCGCACGGTCCGCAGAGGCGGCACCGTCGTCATCCCGGCGTTCGCGGTCGGCCGCGCGCAATCGCTGCTTTTTCACCTGTCGCAGCTTCGCAAGCGGAACAGAATCCCCGATGTACCAATCTTTCTCGACAGCCCGATGGCGGTAAATGCCACCCAGATTTTTCACGAACATCTGGGCGAGCACAGACTGACCCCCGAGCAGTGCAGCGAAGCCTTCGCCGTCGCCACCTTTGTCCGGAAAACCGAGGACTCAAAGAAGCTCAACACCAACCCCATGCCGAAGGTCATCATTTCGGCAAGCGGTATGGCGACCGGCGGACGCATCCTGCACCATCTCAAGAACTACGCTCCTGACCGGCGGAACACGATCATGCTCGCCGGCTTCCAGGCTGGCGGAACCCGGGGGGCCGCGCTTCGCGACGGTGCCAAGGAGGTCAAGATCCATGGGCAATATGTCCCGGTGCATGCGGAAGTTGTAAGCCTCGACATGTTCTCGGCGCACGCGGACCGGGAAGAGCTGCTGCGCTGGCTGGGCGGCTTCGAGACCGCCCCGAAGCAGACGTTCGTCGTCCATGGGGAGCAGAGCGCTTCCGACGATTTCCGTCATTGCATCGAGGAGAAGCTGGGCTGGAACGCGCGTGTGCCCGAGCATCTGGAAACGGTCGAGCTCAGTGCATCCGACGCCTGAAACCCGAGCGGGAGAGTCGATGCCGACGCTCGAAGCGCGCCGTCTCAGGCTCGAGACCCAGCACGAGCCGATCGTGCTGGTGCACGTCGCTTGCCCGATCGCACGGTCGGAAGGATTCACCGCCCGGGCGCAGGTCGAGCTGCAAGCGGACGGCCGCACGGCTATCGCAACGCTTTACCAGGTGAGCGACGGCTTCCTGGGCGCGCACGAGATTGGATTATCAGAGATTGTCTGGCAGCGGCTCGGGGTGGCGGATGGAACGGCGGTCTCGATCCGTCATCCGCAGCCGCTGGAGTCGATGAGCGCGGTCCGGGCAAAGCTCTACGGCCACAAGCTCGAACCGGGCCGGATCCGCTCGATCGTGTCGGACATCTCGCGCGAACGATATTCGGACGTCGAGCTTGCCGCCTTCATCGCAGCCTTTTCGAGCCAGCCCGCCGACCTCTCGGAAATGGTGGCGCTGACCAGAGCGATGGTTGAGGTCGGCGACCGGCTGGAGTGGCCCAGTCCAGTGATCGCCGACAAGCACAGCGTCGGTGGCCTGCCCGGCAACCGCACGACGCCGCTCGTCGTGTCGATCGTCGCCGCCGCGGGGCTGGTGATTCCAAAGACCTCGTCCCGCGCGATCACCTCGCCCGCCGGCACTGCCGACACGATGGAAACAATGACCAGGGTGACGCTGGACACGGCTTCGATGCGCCAGGTCGTCGAGAAGGAGGGCGCCTGCCTCGTCTGGGGCGGCAGCGTTTCGCTCAGCCCGGCGGACGACATATTGATCCGGGTCGAGCGCGCGCTCGACATCGACAGTCCTGCCCAGCTGGTGGCCTCGGTGCTGTCGAAGAAGCTCGCCGCCGGCTCGACCCATGTGCTGCTCGACCTGCCAATCGGCCCGACCGCGAAGATCAGGACCCAGGCCGACGCGGCGGAGCTGAGCGGCCATCTGGTAGCCGTAGCCAATGAGATCGGATTGAAGGTTCGGCCGGTATTCACCGACGGCAGCCAGCCGGTCGGGCGCGGCATCGGCCCGGCGCTCGAGGCGCGCGACGTGCTGTCGGTGCTGCGCGGAGAGGCACAATCCCCTCTCGATCTGCAGGAACGGGCATGCCTGCTCGCCGGCGAACTGCTCGAGCTTGCGGGAGCGGTTGTGACTGGAACCGGACGAGAGGCCGCCGCCGAGATTCTCAAGTCCGGCCGCGCTCTTTCAAAGTTCATGGCGATCTGTGACGCGCAGGGAGGATTCAGCGAACCCCCTGTCGCCCCCCTCACGCACCCGATCATGGCGAGCGCCTCCGGCGTCGTCGGAGGCATCGACAATCGCGTCCTCGCCCGGATCGCGAAGCTGGCGGGCGCTCCGGCGGCGAAGGCCGCGGGCGTCGATCTGCACGTGAAGCTCGGCGAATCGGTCGAGAAGGATCAGCCGCTGTTCACCATCCATGCCGAGGCGGCCGGCGAGCTCGACTATGCGCTTGCCTTTGCCCACGCCAATCCGGACGTCATCTCAGTGAGGCCCCAATGAAGCCGCTGCTCTTCGATCTCCACTCCGCACGAGGCCTGACGGACAGACTTGCGTCCGCGCTCGAAGCGGATGTCGGCGATCTGTCGCGGCGGCAGTTCCCCGACGGCGAATCCTACCTTCGCTTCGATACTCCGGTCGGCGGCCGTGACATCATTCTGCTCTGCACGCTCGACCGGCCCGACGCAAAGCTCGCGCCGCTGCTGTTCGCGGCCGAAGCGGCAAAAGCGCAGGGCGCCCGGAGCGTCGGCCTTGCCGCGCCCTATCTCGCCTATATGCGCCAGGATAAGCAGTTCCATCCCGGCGAGGCGATAACGTCGAAGACCTTCGCGACCGTGCTTTCTGCGGCGGTCGACTGGCTCGCGACGATCGATCCGCACCTTCACAGGTACCCGACCCTTTCTGCCCTCTACGAAATCCCGGCGATCGCCGGCAGCGCCGTCGGCGAGCTGGGCGCCTGGATCAGTGACAATGTCGAACAGCCGGTGATCATCGGCCCCGACGAGGAAAGCCGGCAGTGGGTCGACCAGATCGCCAGCATCGCGCGCGCAACTTCCGTCGTGCTCCGGAAGGAACGCTCCGGCGACTATAATGTCGCGATCGACGGCGAGGCGCTCGATCATTTGCAGCGCGGAACGCCCGTCATCGTCGACGACATCGCGTCGAGCGCGCGTACGCTGATCGAAACCGTCCGGCTCCTCGCCGAGCACGGGCACAAGCCGCCGACATGTGCGCTCGTGCACGCAATCTTCGCGGGAGATTCGTACCAGCGGCTGACGGAGGCCGGCGTCGGCCGTGTCGCAAGCACCAATGCCGTTTCCCACGAGACGAACGCCGTCGATATTTCGCGGCCGCTTGCCGAGGCGATCCGGGCAGCGCGCGCGACCATCGGCGCAGCCTCGGGTGCCGGCGCCCGTTCACCGGTCGAAAACATGGGAGATTAGGCGCCATGGCAGGAGCACGCACGAGGGTCGGAATTGTCGGCTACGGAGTCATCGGCCGGAGAGTAGCCGAAGCGGTCCGGCTGCAGGACGACATGGAGCTCATCGGCGTTGCGGACGTGTCCGCGGACTGGCGCGTGAGGCAGGTCGTCAAGCGCGGCATCCCGCTGTTCGCCGCGAGCGCCGAGGCAACACAGCCGATGAGAGCAGCCGGCCTGGAACTTTCGGGAAGTCTCGATGATCTCGTCGGATCGAGCGACGTCGTGGTCGACTGTACGCCGAAGCGGATTGGCGCGAAAAATGCCGAGGCGTACCGGCGGCTAGGCAAACCGTTCATCGTCCAGGGCGGCGAGAAGCACGAAGTTGCCGGGCACTCCTTCGTCGCCGAATCGAGTTTCGACAGCGCGATCGGCAAGCCGGCGACGCGGGTCGTGTCGTGCAACACCACATCGATCGTACGCACGCTCGGAGCCCTCAAACGAGCGGGGCTCCTCAGGAAAGCCCGCGGAACCCTGCTGCGCCGCGCGACGGACCCGTGGGAGAGCCATCTCGGCGGAATCATGAACACGCTCGTTCCCGAGCCGGTCATTCCGAGCCATCAGGGGCCGGATGCGCGGACGGTCGATCCAGATCTCGACCTCGTGACCATCGCCATCAAGGTTCCGGAAACGATCGGGCATCTTCATTCGTGGAGCGTCGAACTGTCCCGCGAGGCCACCAAGGACGAAGTGCTGGACGCGTTCGCCGCTTCCTCCCGAATCCTGTTCGTCAATTCGGAGTCCGGACTGGCGGCGATCAACGCGATCAAGGAGTGGATGGCGGACGCCGGGCGCGCGCACGCGAACCTCTACGAGGTCGCGCTTTGGGCGGACTCGCTCGCCGTCCAGGGCAACGAGCTCTTCTACAATTACATGGTCGACAACCAGGCGATCGTCATTCCGGAGAGCATCGACGCTATCCGGGCGCTGGCCGGGACTGCTTCCGCGGCTCAGTCCATCGAGCGCACGAACCAGAGCCTGGGAATTGGCACTCTGGGCTCAAGCGCCTAGGAACAATACGGATGGGGGACGGCGCACGGACGGTGCAAAGGCTGTCCGCATGAAACGAGTCTGGCTCATCGCTGCCGTCCTGATCGCGCTCGCCGCGGGATCGGCATTCCTCTATTTTGCACTGCAGCCGAAGCCGCAGCCGTCGCAGGTCGTCTACGGCAGCGGGCGCATTGAGGCCAACGAGGTGCGCGTCGCGCCTGAAGTGCCCGGCCGGCTCATCGCCAATCTCCCGTGGGAAGGCGAGACCGTCCGCGAAGGGATGGAAATTGCCCGGATCGAGGCCGTCGATTTCGAGCTGCAGGAGAGCCAGGCCGAAGCCCAGCGCCGGGCGAGCAGCTACTCCGCCGCGCAGCTCGACGCCCAGATCAGCCTCGCGGAACATCATGCGGTGAGAGCTCGAGCCGACCTTGCTCGTTTCGAGACGCTGCGCGGGCAGGGTTGGACGACAATTCCGCAGCTCGATCTCAGGCGAAACACCTATGAAGCGGCCGTCGGGCAGGCGAGCACGCTGCGCCAGCAGCGCGCGCAGGCGCTTGCTCAGACGGAAGTCGCCGGCAGGACCTTAGCCTTGGCGCGGCAGCGCCTGGGCCGCACGATCATTCGCGCTCCGCTCACCGGGACGGTCCTCGACCGCCTGATCGAGCCGGGCGAGGTGGTCAGCGCCGGGCAGCCACTGCTGGTGCTTGCCGATCTGCGGCGCGTGCGGCTCAAGATCTTCGTCACCGAAGCGGACCTTGGCAAGGTCAGGCTAGGCGCACCGGCACGCCTGAGAGTCGACGCCTTCCCTGCCAGGGACTTCCCCGCGCGCGTTGCCCAGGTCGATGCGCAGGCGCAGTTCACTCCTCGCGACGTGCACGTCCAGGATGAACGCGCGCGGACTGTGTACGGCGTGCTGCTCGAGGCGGAGAATCCCGCAGGCGTACTGAAGCCGGGCATGCCGTCGGATGCCTGGATCCTTTGGGACCAGGCTGCCGGCTGGCCCAAGCAGCTTCGCATCCCCGAGTGACCATGGACGGCGCTGAACTCGTGCTCGCCGAGGGCGTTGGGCGCCGTTTCGGCGATCGCACGGTGCTCGAAGGGGTCAGCTTCTCGCTCCAGCCGGGCGAGCTGCTCGGGATCGTCGGGCCGGACGGTGCCGGAAAGACGACCCTGCTGCAGATCGTCGCCGCGATCCTGCGGCCGAGCTTCGGCCGCTGCACGGTGCTGGGGAACGACGTTCTGCGCGCTTCCGGCAGGGTGCAGGCCCGGATCAGCTACATGTCGCAAGGCTTCTCGCTCTACGATCGCCTCACCGTCGCCGAGAACATCCGCTTCGCCGCTTCGATCCGAGACGTGCCCCGCGACGCGTACAGCCAGCGCAAGCAGCGGCTGCTGCAGATGGCGGCGTTGGAGCGGTTTCAGGATCGGCGGGAAGGCGCGCTCTCGGGCGGGATGCGCAAGAAGCTCGCCCTGTGCACCAATCTGATCCACGATCCGCCGCTCTTGATCCTCGACGAGCCGAGTCTCGGTGTCGACCCGCTCTCCAGGCGCGAGCTGTGGACCATGCTCGAGGAAAGCCGGGCGGAAGGTCGGGCGGTGATCTTTGCCACCTCCTACATGGACGAGGCGGACGCCAGTGATCGCGTGCTGCTGCTTCGCGACGGCAAGCTGATCGCCGAAGGAAGCCCTGGCGAGCTTCGCAAGCTGGCGCAGGATCGGGTCTTCGTCGCTTCTTCCTCGCGGCCTTCCGATCTCGAGCGCGAGCTCGAGCAGGCCGGCCACGTCATCAGCTTCCAGAAGGTCACGTCGAACGACTACCGGCTGCAATGCTCGTCGCCTGCCGGTCCGCGGCTGAATGCTGCCGAGCGCATCGCTCCGGCGACGCCGAGCATGGAGGATGTGTTCACGATCGCCTCGGCCGCGGGCAAGCCGCCCCTCCTGTCGCAGAGTTCCGGAAGGACCCCCGCAGTCACCGAGCAAAAACCGGTGGTCGCCGCCGAAAAGGTGACGCAGCGCTTTGGAGATTTCGTCGCGGTCGATGACGTGAGCCTGCGCATCGCGCCGGGGGAAATCGTCGGCCTGCTCGGCCCGAACGGCGCCGGCAAGACGACGCTCATCCGAATTCTTTGCGGCCTGCTCAAGCCGACGGCGGGAGCGGCTTCCGTCGCCGAGTTCGACGTCGCCGGCCAGAGCGACGAGGTGCGGTCGCGGATCGGCTACGTGTCGCAGAAATTCTCGCTGTTCCTTGACCTGACCGTCGAGGAAAATCTGCGCTTCTTCGCCCGCTCCTACGGCGTTCCCCGCGGAGAGCGCGAGGCCAGGATCGATTGGGCATGCGAGCGGGCCGGCGTGTCCAAGGACCTCGAAGGCCTGGTTGGGGATCTGTCGGGCGCGGTGCGGCAGCGGCTCGCCCTCGCCTGCGCGATCATCCACCGGCCGCAGGTCCTCTTCCTCGACGAGCCGACCTCCGGCGTCGACCCGCTGTCGCGCTTCCGCTTCTGGCGGCTCATTTCGAGCCTCGCTGCCGAGGGCGTCGCCGTGGTCGTCTCCACGCATTACCTGGAGGAAGCCACCTACTGCGACACTCTCGTGATGATGAATGCGGGCCGGATGGTCGCGAACGGCACGCTCGCCGAGCTCAAGGCTCGCCTCCGCCTTCGCGAGGCCAGGGTTGAGGACGTGTTCCTCGGCTTCATCCGACGCGCCGACGCGGAGCTTGCCGCATGAAGCTGTCGCGCATCGCCGGCTTCGCCCGCAAGGAGACGATCGAGATCGTGCGCGATCCGGTCACGGTGTGGATCTCGGTCCTGATGCCGCTCGTTATGCTCGTTCTGTTCGGATACGCATTGTCCTTCGATGTCGAGGAGACGCCGCTGGTCATCGTCGACCATGACAAGAGCGTCGCCAGCCGGACCCTGGGCGACCAGTTCGTCAACACCAGCTATTTCCATCTGGCCGCTTCCATCGACGACGAGCGGCGCGCGGAGCACCAGCTGATGAGCGGCAGGGCGCGCGCCGTTCTGACGATTCCCGCCGGTTTCGGCGACGCGGTGAAGAACCGGCGCCCCGCTCCGGTAGAACTGCTCGTCGATGGCACCTACGCGAGCACGGCCGCCATCGTTTCGGCCTATGGTCGAGCGATCATCTATGCGTACCAGACCGGCGGCCTGGAGATGCCCATCCAGCCGGAAGTGCGGGTCTGGTACAATCCGGAACTTCGAACCCGCGACTTCATCGTGCCGGGGTTGTTCGCCGTCATCCTCATGGCCTTCCCTCCCCTGCTGGCGGCGCTCGCCGTCGCCCGCGAGAAGGAGATCGGCACCATTGCCCAGATCTACGCCTCGCCGATGACCCGCACTGAATTCATCGTCGCCAAGCTGCTGCCCTATGCGGTGATCGCGCTGCTGCAGCTGCTCCTGGTGCTCGCCGCCGGCTTCCTCTGGTTCAAGGTGCCGATGCGCGGAAGCATCGTGCTGCTCGGCACGCTCGGTCTTCTCTACGTCGTCGGAACCGTGTCGATGGGTCTGCTGATCTCGACTCTGGTTCGAACGCAGGTCGCTGCCATGCTGCTGACGATCGTCGCGACTCTGATGCCCGCCTTTCTCTTCTCCGGCTTCGTCTATCCGGTTTTCACGATGCCCAAGGTGTTCCAGGTCTATGCCGGGATGGTCCCGACCACCTATTTCATCGACATTTCGCGCGGCATCGTCATGCGCGGCGCCGGCCTGGCGGATGTCTGGCAGGACGCCGCCATTCTCCTGGTGTACACTGCGGCCGTGGTCGCTGGCGCCGCAATGCTCGTGCGCAAGCGGGTCGCCTGAGCAGTGCGCGCCCTCGGACTCATCCGCAAGGAATTCGCCCAGCTTCTGCGGGATCCAGTGGTGCTGTTCCTCGTCCTGTTCCTGACCACGATCGAAATCGCGCTGTGCACGCTCGCGCTGGGTTTCGACGTCAAGAATCTCCAGCTCGCGGTCGTCGACTACGACCGCTCCGTCGCCAGCCGCTCCCTCATCGAGGCGTTCACCTCCTCGGACAATTTCGTGCTGCACCAGCAGGCGCGTTCAGCCGATATCGCCGAGGCGGCGCTGCGCAGGGGCGAAGCCGATGCGGTGGTGGAGATCCCGCCCGGCTTCGGCGCGCGCGTGGCGGCGGGTCGAAAGGCTTCCTTCGGTGTCGTCGTCGACGGGTCCAATGCGACCGTCGCGGCGCGGGCGCGCGCCTACATCATCGAAATGGCCGCGGGCGTGGCAGCTTCTCCGCTGCCCGGCCCCCGCCTCTCGCAGCCGATCGTCCAGCCGGCGGTGCGCGTCTGGTACAACGCCAATCTCACCAACACCCGCTTCATGGCGCTCGGCGCGTTCGCGCAGGCCGCCTTCATGCTGGCGATCATCCTTCCGGCGGCGGGCATGGTGCGCGAGAAGCAGAATGGCACGCTCGAGCAGATCCGCGTAACTCCAATCCGCCCGCACGAGCTGTTCGTCGGGAAGATCGTCCCGCCCATCATCATCAGCCTCGGCTCGATCTTCCCGTCGCTTCTCGTCATCCGGCTCATGGACGTTCCGCTGCAGGGCAATCTTCCCACCCTATTCCTGCTTCACACGATCTTTCTGCTTGCGGCGGTCGCCATCGGGATGTTCGTCGCAACGATCTCCTCGACCCTCCAGCAAGCGCTGCTGATCAGCTTCTTCGGCCTGTTCCCCTTTCTGTTCCTGTCCGGCACCATCGCGCCGATCGAAAGCATGCCCGGCTGGCTCCAGGCGACTGCCGAGGTCAGTCCGCTCAAGCATTATATCGAGATCCTCAGCGGCCTTTTCCTCAAAGGCGCGGGAATGGGCGAGCTGTGGCCGCACGCGGTCGCACTTACCGCGATCAGCGCCCCGCTCTTGCTCGCCGGCTGGTGGATTTTCCGCCGGAGCTGGTGACGGATCAGCCCTTGCCGAACGAAGGCGGCACCAGGGCATGCTTGCGGTGGTGGCGCCTCATCCAGTCGCGCCGCCTCACCGCCAGCGGTTCGTCGAACTCGCTCGGCATGATGAGCGGCACGACCAGGCACACGCTTCGCGCCGGAAGAACGTCCTGCCACCCGGAGATCAGCTCCATATAGGCGCGGCCTGCGGGCCGGATTTCCCGGTCGAGGTCGTACAGCCCGACGGGAACCACGCTGCCCCTCTTCTGGCGCAGCGCCGTGTCCCAGTCGACCTGGTCGGTCAGCGAGTACCAGGTGAAGCCCAGTGTCGGGATGCCGCTGTTGCGGACCTGCAGCAGTGAAGACCATTGCCGCCAGAGCCATTCCGCCGCCTCGTCTCC
>DAINCA010000055.1:0-10704 GCA_036732645.1 Allosphingosinicella sp. | reverse complement strand
ATCCCTGCGAGGCGGCGCGGGGCTTGCCGTTGTCGATCGACTCCAGTTCGGACATTTCGGGAATGGCAGCTTCGAGCAGATCGGCGAGCCGCTCGATCAGCCGCTCGCGCTTATAAGGCGGGAGCCCGCTCCAGCGGCCGTCGTCGAAAGCGCGTCGGGCCGCCGCGACGGCGCGATCGACATCCGAATCGGACGCATCGACCACCTGCGCAATCTCGCGGCCGGTCGACGGATCATAGACGGGGATCTTCTTGTCATGGGTCGATTCGACCCACTCGCCATCGATGAAAAGCTTCGGTTCGCGCCTCAGAAAGGCCTGGACCGCCTCGCCATAAGCGGGCTGGGCGCTGACTCGGGTCATTTCGTTCATCGGCTCATTCTCCTTGCCCGGCGCTATAGGCTTTGCCGGGCCAGGGTGTCACCCACCGCCCAGGCAGCGCCTGGTCACCTAGACGAGAAGTTTGCGGGCGCGCTCGATCCGAACCGCTTCGTCATCGTCGCGCGGTGGCACCCGAAGTCCCTTTTGGACCGCCGGTCGAGTCTCGATTGCCGCCATCCAGCGCTTCAGCTGGTCGAGTCCTTCGACATCGACTCCGGGCCAGTGGTGAATTCGGGCCCAGGCGAAATTGGCGATATCGGCGATCGAATAATCGCCTGCCAGATATTCATGCTGCGCCAGATGGGTGTCGAGCACCTCGAGCAGGCGGCGGCTTTCGCGCAAGTAGCGATCGATCGCCGGCTGAATGCGCTCCGGAAAATATTTCGCGAAGACATTGGCCTGCCCCATCATTGGGCCGAGGCCGCCCATCTGGAACATCAGCCACTGGAGCACCCGGCTCCGGCCCTTCTCGTCGGTGGGGATCAGTCGTCCGTCGCGCTCCGCCAGATAGAGCATGATCGCACCGCTTTCGAAGACGGCGAAATCATCATTGGCGCGGTCGACGATCGCCGGAATTCGCCCGTTGGGATTGAGCTTCAGAAACCAGGGCTGCTTCTGCTCGCCGGCGGAAAGGTCGAGCACATGGACCGTATAAGGAAGGCCGAGCTCCTCGAGCGTGATCGAGACCTTGTGCCCATTGGGGGTGGCGGCGGTGTAGAGATCGATCACTCGGATCCTCCTTCGCTGATGAGTTGCGAAGTAGGACGCAATGACGCCGAGTCAATCGGCGGGGCATCGTTGGGGCCGATCGCGGGATCAGCCGATCCGGAAGATCAGCCGACCGTCAACTCGCAACCGAAATTGAGGCCGTGGCGACCATCGCGGCTCCAGCGAACGAACGCGTAAAGCGGACTACAGCCGTCGAACCGGATCATCACGCTTTCGCCCAGGCGCGGCGCGATATCGCTTTCGATCATCGTGCCCCGGCTCGAAATGTTGATGACCGGAACTCGAAAGTTCTGCGCCCGGAAACACAAGGTCGCATATTCGACCAGGCCTTCGTGCCGACTCTCAGCTCTTTGCTCGACCAAGGCTAGAGGCGGCATCGCCCTCACCGCCGGCTCATAATCAATCGCACGCGTCGCCATAATGCCTCCCCTGACTTAGGCGAGAGCAACATGGCACATAGACCTTACCGAAATCCTATCGCCAAGCCGCGAGAATCGCAGGCTCAATTCTCCCAGAAATAAGGCTGGCGCTGCCGCGTCCCGGTGACCACCTCATTGAGCGTTTCGGCTTCGTAGAGTCGGCCGTTCAGCATCACCCGATCGATCTTCTCCGAGTTGCGTATGTCCTGGGTCGGATCCGCGTCGAGGATGACGAGATCGGCCAGCTTGCCGCGCTGGATCGAACCGAGATCGGTGAAGCCATAGACCTCAGCCGGAGTGACCGTGGCGGCGCGCAGGGCCTCCACGGGAGTCATTCCGCCACGGACGAACGACCACATTTCCCAGTGTGTTCCGAGACCCTGCTGCTGACCATGAGCGCCGATGCTGACCGGCACTCCGGCACGCGACAAAGCCAGCGATTCACGGGCATTGACGATGTCGACGAACTGCTCGGGCGGACCGGTTTCGACTCTGATCCGGTCGGCGAGGGCGTCCGCCGGAGCGTGCCGGGTCAGCAAGGGGTGGTTCCAGACCTGGGTCTCCTGGGCCCAGAAAGGGTCACCGGCGAGTCCGCCATAAGTCACCACCAGGGTCGGAGTGTAGCCGACATTGGTCTGGCTGAAGAAGCTGTGCACGTCACCATAGAGCCGCTCCTGCGGAATGTTGTGCTCGAGCGTCGTGTTGCCGTCCTGGATGATCGTGATGTCCATCGAGTAGATCGACCCGCCCTCGGCGACGACGGCGATATTCTCCGCCCTCGCGGCATGAGCGACCTGCTGCCTTTGGTCTCGCCTCGGCTGGTTGTAGTTCTTGATCGAATGGGCGCCTTGCGCGCGGAGCCGGCGAACGTGGCTGAGGGCGTCCTCGTAGGAATCAATTAACGCGTACGCGCCTGGAGCGCGGGCGCCGTAGACGATCTCGCCGGACGAATAGGTCCGCGGCGCGAGGATCAGACCTGCGCGTTGATATTCGCTGGACGGGAACACCTCCGTCGACGAGCTCGACGGATCGTGGGTCGTGGTCACGCCGAAAGCGAGATGCGCCATGGCCGACCAGTTCTGCTGCGGGATCAGGTCGTCGGTGCCATAAGGTCCATGCGCATGGCCGTCGATGAAGCCCGGGACGATCGTCTTGCCGGTCACGTCGACCTGCTGGGCCGACGCGGGGATGTCGACTTCTCCCCGGCGACCGACCGCGGCGATCCGGTTGCCGTCGATGAGAACGACGCCGTCGTCGATGATCCCGCCATCCTGCGATGCCATCGTCACGACTCGTGCGCCGACCAGCGCCACCTGACCCTGGGGTCGGTCAGCCGGCCTCGTGACGGCGAGCGAGAGGCCGTCCCGTGGCGGCGTGTAACTGCCGCCGGGCGATGGACGGATCAGGCTTGAGGTGTCGGCCGTGTAGAGCGTCGGCCCGAGGCTCCAGGCCAGCGTCCGGCCGCCCTGGGCCCAGTGATAATATTGGCCGCCGTCGCGGGTTGCCCGAGTGACCGGAAGCGGTCCGCCCCGCATCGCCAGATTGAGCGTCTGGGCACCGGCGAAGAAGGGGACGACGTGGACGTTGTAATTCTCGCGGAAGGCGAGGCTTCGGCCGTCTTGCGACACCGCATAGGATTCGATCAGGTCGCCCTGCGCATGGACTCGCCGGTCCCGGCCGTTGAGATCGGTGCTGATCAGCTTTCGCTTCTGCTCCTCCGTGACCTCCATGAAGATCCGGTCTGGAGCGGCGCCAAAATGCGGATTGCCGCCGCTGCCGACGACCCGCGACGAGGAGCCACCATTGGCCGCGACCCGGTAGACCCCGGGATTGTCGGACCAGGTATCGTCGGTCAGAAAGCCGCCGCCGCCACGTTCGAAGACGATGACGCTGCCGTCCGGAGAGAATGCAGGACGACGGTAATGGCCAGGCACGTCGGTGACGGTGCGCAGATTGCTGCCGTCCGGAGAGATGGTCCGGATTTCGCCGAGCCGCTGATCGTTCCATGAAACGAAAGCGATCCGGCTGCCGTCGCGAGACCAGGAAGGGAAAAGCTGAAAATCCGAATCCTGCGGGGTCAGCAGCCGCGCTGCGCCACCGGATATGTCCTTCACATACAGGCGCCCGAACGCCTCGTAGACGACCTGCCTTCCGTCGGGGGAAACGCTGGCGAAGCGCGGAACGCGGCTGGTGACGGTGTCGGACCAGGCCGTGACCTCGGGCCGGGCGGCATCGACGACGAGCCGGGTATCGTTGACCTGAAAGGGGATCTCTGCCGCATTGCTGCCGTCAACATTGACTCGACGGATCTTGCCGCCGGCCCAGAACAGGATCGTGTTGCTGTCGGGAGTCCAGTCCATGTTCGGATAGAGACCCTGCACGGCCCATGTCTCCTGGAGGTCCTGGTCGAGCGCGTCATAGACCTGGCGTTCGGCGCCCGATCGGAGATCCTTGACGAACAGGCGGCTTCGGCCGCCTTCACGATGAACGAACGCAAGCCAGCGTCCGTCCGGCGATGGCGACGGCCGGACCGCTCCGCCTGGGCCGCCGGCGACCTGGGATCGCTCGCCGGTCGCCATGTCGTAGCTCTCGACGGCGAACACCTGCTCGTTCGAATCCTGGGCATATTCGAAAACCGCCCCCGGAGTGGTGTTGCGAGTGAAATAAAGGAGGCGGCCGTCGGGCGAGAAGATGGGCTCGCCGAGCTCCTTCTGGTGCTGGGGATTGGGCCGGGTGACCAAGGCGACGCCGGTCCCCGTACCACTCACATGATACATCCAGATTTCGCCGGTGCCGGCCGAACGCTGCGTGGTGAAATGCTTTCGGGCCGCGATATACTGGCCGTCCGGGCTCCAGGTCGGATTGTTGAGAAGCTCGAAGGTCTCGCGGGTGACGGCGCGCGGACCGCTGCCGTCCGGGTTCATGACCCAGATATTGTCGCCGCCGCCGCGGTCCGAAGTGAAGGCGATGAGCCTCCCGTCGGGCGAGAAACGCGGTTGCGAATCATAAGCGAGACCGGAGGTGATCCGGGTCGCCCGGCCGCCGGCGATCGGCATCGTGTAGAGGTCGCCGAGCAGGTCGAACGCGATCGTTCGCCCGTCCGGGCTGACGTCGAGGTTCATCCAGGTTCCCTCGTCGACATTGATCGGAATCGACCGCGTCCGGATCCCCGGTGGATTGCTGACGTCCCATTTCGGCCGCTCGGCATTGCTGCCGCCACGCTGGGCCTGCGCGATCGCGGCGGTGGAGGCGAGCAGAAGCGAAAGGACGGCAAGGCTACGAATCATGGAATACCCCCGGGGTGCAGGAAGCGGTCGGAAAGGCCGCGACGGTGCACTATTCACCAGAGGGGGACAAGATCGGCAATCGATCGCAGGCCCAAGTTTTCGACGAAGCGGCCATCGGCTTCGTCGGCGGCCAATCAGTCCTTGAAGGCGGACTTGAGCTCGTCGAGCCAGACCGTCGCGGTTCCGTCGCTCGGTGCCCGCCAGTCGCCGCGCGGGCTGAGCGCGCCGCCGGCCGACACCTTGGGTGAATTGGGGCTCGCGCTTCGCTTGTACTGGCTGATCTGGAAGAAGCGGAACAGGAACACTTCCAGCCACTTGCGAATAGTCGCCAGGTCATATTCGCGCTTCAGGGCATCGGGATATTCGAACGGCCACAAGCCGGTCTTTGAATCCTTCCACGCCTGCCAGGCCATGAACGCCACCTTCGACGGCGGCTGTCCATGCCTCAGGATGTGGAACAGGAAGAAATCGTGAAGGTCGTAGGGGCCGATCCGCTCTTCGGTCGACTGCATGCCGCTCTTCTCGTCGGCCGGAACCAGTTCGGGTGAAATCTTCGTATCGAGAATATCCTGAAGCACCCGATCGGTCGTGTCGTCGAACTGCCCGGAGCGGATCGCCCAGCGAACGAGATACTGGATCAGGGTTTTGGGAACGCCGGCATTGACGCCGTAATGGCTCATCTGGTCGCCGACTCCGTAAGTCGACCAGCCCAGGGCAATCTCGGACAGGTCACCGGTCCCGACAACGAAGCCTTCACGCTGATTGGCGAGCCGGAACAGATAATCGGTGCGAAGGCCAGCCTGAACGTTTTCGAAGGTAACGTCATATTGGGCCTCACCTTTGGCGAAAGGATGGCCCATGTCGGCGAGCATCTGACGAGCAGCCGGCTTGATGTCGATCTCCTCGCCGACGATCCCCAGCGCGTCCATCAGCTTCCACGCATTGCCCTTCGTCGCCTCGCCGGTGGCGAAGCCGGGCATGGTGAAGCCGAGGATCGTCGAACGAGGAAGGCCGAGATGGTCGCAGGTCTTGGCGGCGACGATCAAGGCATGGGTGGAATCGAGGCCGCCCGAGACGCCGATGACGAGATGCTTCCCCGAGGTCGCCTGAAATCTGCGGGCGAGGCCCTGGACCTGGATGTTGAACGCCTCGTAACAATCCTGGTCGAGCTGGTCGGCCCGGTTGGGAACGTAGGGAAATCGGCGGAGGGCGCGTTCGAAGCCGATGTCCGCAAAGCTCGGCTGGTGATCGAAGTCGATGCGCCGAAAGTTCCTTTCTGGGTGACCTGCGGCGCGGGCATTGTCATTGAAAGTGCCATTGCGCATCCGTTCGAGCCGAAGGCGCTGGACGTCGATGTCGGCAACGGCAATCTCGGCCTCTCGGTCGAAGCGACCAGTTTCGGCCAGGATATCGCCGAGCTCGTAGATCGAGCCCTGCCCATCCCATGCAAGGTCGGTGGTGCTCTCGCCGGGACCGGTCGCGGAATAGACATAAGCGGCAAGGCAGCGGCTTGCCTGGGCGGCGCACAGAAGCTTGCGTTCGTCGGCCTTTCCGATGGTGATGTTCGACGCCGACAAATTGGTCAGGATCAGCGCGCCGGCCATCGCACCATTCGTCGAAGGCGGCTGCGGCGCCCAGTAATCCTCGCAAAGCTCGATATGGAAAATGAAGTCGGAGAGGTCGGTTGCGGCGAAAATCTGATCCGGACCGAACGGAACTATTTGTCCGGCGACGTCGATCTTCAGCCCCTCCATCCCGATGCCCGAGGCGAACCAGCGCTTCTCGTAATATTCGCGATAATTGGGGAGGAAGCACTTCGGCACCACGCCGAGGATTCGTCCGCGCGAAAGGGCAAGGCCGCAATTGTAGAGCCGGCCGTTGCGGCGCAGCGGCGCGCCGATGACCAGAACGGTTTTCAGCTTCGCCGTCGCGTCGGCGAGGCGCGCAATCCCGGCTTCGACCGAATCGAGGAACGCCTCCTGAAGATGAAGATCATCGACCGCGTAAGAGGAGATGTTGAGCTCCGGGAAGACCGCGAGATCGACTCCGCGCCGATCGGCCTCGTGAGCCAGCTTCAGCGTCTGATCGACATTGAAGTCGACGTCGCCTGAAGAGCCGCACGGACTTGCCGTCGCGACGCGAACGAAGCCATGGCGATGGACCGCTTCAAACGCCGCCTCGCTCCTCCTCCCGATCGCGTCCCCCATCAAAGCATCTCCGTCATCATCTCGACCGCTACCCGCATGCACGCGATCCTCGTGGCGCCGCGGCCGACGGGGCCGAAATGCTCCTCGCGGTGAGCCGTTATACGCCCGGCTCGAGCGCATGCGAAATGGACCAGGCCCGGCTCGTCTCCCTTGTCCGCAAAACCGGTCACCGCAAGCGCCAGATTGGCGCGCGACCGCTCGAGCGCCCCGTCCGCCATGGCCACCGCGACTTCGCGCGAAACTGCGCCCTTGGCCTCGATCAGGTCGAGCGGCACTCCGAGCATCTCGTTCTTGGCTTCGTTGGAATAAGTGACGAACCCGCGGTCGAAAGCGTGGGCGACCCCCTGAACGTCGGTGAGCAAGGAAGCGAGCATCCCGCCGGTGCAACTCTCGGCCGTCGCAAGGACGAGGCCTCGCTCGCAGGCCTTTTCGAGCAGGCGCCGGGTCGATTCCTCGACCTCGTTGGGAAGAACCGGCGAGAGGGTTTCAGTCTCGTTCAAAATCCAGCCTTTCGAACCGTCTGGCGCGGGAACCGGCGCCTTGCTCCGATTGTTCCAGCTGCGCAATCAGGGAGAATTACGATGGCCTCGAACGACAAGACCCAGGACGCCCTTCAGCTGCTCGCTTCCGACCACCGCGAGGTGGAGGACCTGTTCGAAAAGTTCGAGAAGGCGAATGGCGCCTCGAACAAGGAGAAGATCGTCCGCCAGATCTGCACCGAGTTGAAGGTGCACGCGATGATCGAGGAAGAAATCTATTATCCGGCGATCCGCGGCAAGGTGGAAGAGGATGCGCTCGACGAAGCCTATGTCGAGCATGACAGTGCCAAGACGCTGATCAACGAGCTCGAAGCGGCCGAACCCGACGAGGCGTTCTACGACGCCAAGGTCAAGGTGCTTCAGGAACTCATCGAGCATCATGTGAAGGAGGAAGAGAAGCAGCGCGACAATCTCTTCCAGCAGACCCGGGCTGCCGATATCGACCTCGAGGCGATGGGCGCCGCGCTTGCCGAGCGGAAGGCCGAGCTGATGGCTAAAGCGGAAAGTGGAACGCTCGGCCCAGCCACGCCCGCGACAATGCAGCACGAAGGAATGTGAATATGGAATGGAACCGCAACCGGACCATCATCGCTGCGGTCGTGGCCACAATCGGTGGATTTGCGGCCGCCTTGCTGAGCCGCCGGAATCGGACTGGCAACGGACATGATCCAATGGCCGCGGCCCTCGGTCGCGGTCGGACCGTGCCAGGCCCGTTTGGTCAATCGGGCGGGGCCCGGTCCGCCGGGCCGGATGCGATGCGCGATCCACCGCGCGACTGGGAGAAAGTCGACCAGTCCTCCGATGAAAGCTTTCCGGCGAGCGATCCGCCGGCGACCAACCCACACGTCGACTAGACGGCGCTTTTCAGTCGGCGTCGATTTCGGCTTGCCGGTCCTCAGGCACGTCGCGGTCGGCGCCGCCGGCGAAAATGCTGTTCCGCGCATCGCCTAGCTCGCGGATCGCGACCGCGGTTGCACCGCCCCAGACCAGGTGGACGCCGATCATCAGCAGATTGCGTCGAGCGGGATGACGGTTTGCGGGTTTGAGCAGCCCGACCGCGGGTATCCAGCCCATATAGCTTCCCAGCCATACCGCCACGCCAGCGGCGGCGCCTTCTCCCGCGCCCGGACGCGGATTGGCGGCGGCGAGAAGCGCGCCGCATGCGGCGCCGTAGGCAAAATGGGAGAGGAGAGTGAGGTCGCGCGCGGGCGTTTCCTCGGGATCGAGCGCCGAATCGACGATCTCGCGAGGCGTCAGTGGGTAAGCCTCCTCCGCCGGCAGCCGCTGGTGCAGACGGCGCATCGCCGAGGTCATCGCCATCGTTCCGATCAAGCCGGCGATCGATCCGACGACGATTCTCGAGCCGATCTTCACAGGACGATCTCCGGTCGGGCGATCATCAGCCAGAAGATGAGGAGCACGGCAGCGAAGGCCGGAAATCCGAAGGCGAACCAGAGCCGATAAAAACGGTGATACACCGCCGGCAACGACGTGCCGGCACTGGCTGCGGCTTTTGCCAAGTCCCTCATCTTCGCCTGCATCCACACCACCGGCAGCCAGAACGCGCCCGTCACCAGATAAAGGAGGATCGAGGCGACAATCCAGCCCTCCGTGAGGGAATAACCGACATTGCGGGCGAGCAGCACACCGGTAATCGGCTGAGCGATCACGGCCGTGGTGGTGAAGACGAAATCGGCGATCACCACGACCCTGGCCGTTGCGGCGACGATAGCCGGATCGTCCGTGCGGTTCGCCATGAACATGAAGAAGGCGATTCCGGCACCGGTCCCCAACAGGACGACGGCGCCAAGCACATGGAGATATTTCAGGACCAGATATTCGGTCATCGTTCGTCCAGTATGGCGAGGCACAACAGGTTCAGGGCAAGGATCGGCCACACCTTCATCATCGGCCCCAGAGGGTCAGCCCACAGACCGGGAAGCAGCATGGTGCCGAGGATGAGGTACGATATTGAGGCGACGAGAGCCGCGATCAGGGCGGCTCGGGTGGTGCGTCGAAACAGGATCAGGGCACCGATGACCAGGTCGACGACGGCGCCGGCGACCACGGCCGGCTCGGCGAGCGGTGCGGCGGCGGTCATGCGCATCAGGTCCACCGCGTGCTGCCAGCCGGACGTGAGCGAGACGATTCCGGTCAACAGCCAGAAGCCGGCGAATACGCCGATGGCCAAAGGCTTCAGCAGATAGAGACGGGCGAACCATCGCTCCTGCACGGAGGCTGGCTCCGCGGCGAGTGCCGAATCGAGGGAGACCGGCTCGATGCCCGTGACCCGGCGCCACTCAGCGCCGTCGCCGATGGCGCCGCGCGTCATCTCACGGCGCGCCGTGCTCCTGATCGGCGGCCGCCAGCCCATCCAGGCGACGGCATCGCCGATTCTCCAGGCGAGGCCCATGAGCACAGGCGGCACAGTCAGCATTCTCGCCGGTTTCCAGCCGAGCCACTTGCGGTAGGCCGCCACCACCTGCGCGAAATCGAGCCGATCGGGACCGGTCAGTTCGAGCGCCAGCCGACTCGGGGCTCCCTCTTCGAGCAGCCGAACCACAGTCTCTGCCACATCGTCGAGCTGGACGATGTCGAGCGGCCCGGAATCGGGAACCTTCGGCAGGATCGGCAACGAGGCGAGACCGCGAAACAATGCGCTGCCGCCATAAGCGGCGCGTCCGACCACGACCGACGGCCGAAGAATCACCCAATCGAGGCCGCTGGCTTGAAGGGCGGAGTCGCCGACGCCTTTTGAGCGGGAGAAATCCGAGACCGAACCGCGATCGATCCCAATCGCGGACAAATGGATGACGCGCCGGACTCCCGCTTCCTCACAGGCGCGCCACAAGGCGATCGCTGCATCGACGTGGACCGCGGACGTGGAATCGCGAAGGTTGGACTGGAGCGTCCCGGCGCAATTGACCACCGCGTCCATGCCCTCGAGGTGAGCGCGCCAGTCGGCCGGCCCTTTTACGTCGCGCAGGTCGAGCTGGATCCAGCGCTCAACGGGGATCCTGCGAGCGGCCGGGTCGAGCGTTCTTGTCACGCCCACCAGCTCATGGCCGACGGCGGCCAGTCGCGCAGCCACCGCCGACCCGATCAGGCCCGTCGCTCCGAGAAGCAAGATTCTCAAGTCCGTCT
>DAINCA010000054.1:0-10789 GCA_036732645.1 Allosphingosinicella sp. | reverse complement strand
CCGTAGCCGCGGTCCTTGAAGAAGCCGAGGATCTTGGGCGCATCGGACGGCTTGCAGAACACGTCGAGGTCCTTGGTCGGACGGCTGATGCCGGTGAAGCAGCCCAATGCATAAGTCCCGGACAGAAGGAACGGGATTCCCGATTCCTTCAGCAGCTTCAGGCTTTCGACATAGAAATCGACCGCCTCCGGAGGCGGCTCGAAGACACTGATGTCGCGCGTCGGGAGTTGGGTGCTCATCGCATCGGGTAACGGCGCGAAGCCCGAAAGCGTTCCGCGCCCGTGCCGAGCCGCCCAGATGCATCGTTTCGCCCCGGTTGCACGTTCATCTTGCCACGACGAGGGAGCCTGGATGTCTGATGGGTCGAGAGTCACTGACCTTTTCGTGGCGATTGCCCCGAACCAGGTTCGCCGGTTCCGCGACCCGGAGCGACGACGCGGCAAGATCGCCGACAGGAACATCCCGACGATCCCGAGCCTGGAACGCGGCCGATCGATGCTCTCGAACCGCGTGATCGGCCCAGCGACATGAAGGAAGACAGCGCCCGGCAGCTCGCCTTGGTGCGTGCGATCGAATCGGCGGATACGGCCGAGGCCCTGCTGACGCGTGAGGACCGCCTTTATGCGACCGGCGCCGCGCTTGCCGAAATCGAAAGCGGAAGCGACCGGCGTCGACGGCAGGATCGCGACAGCCAGTTTCTCGAGCGACGCTCAGCTCTGGCTTACGACCGGCTGGCCGCGCGCTACCCGATGGTCGTCCAGGCCGACCGACGGACGCGCTGGCCCAACTGGATCAACTGGCTGCTGCCGGCCGCCGCCTTCGCCTTCGGAATCGCCGCCAACGCCATCGATGGGCGGCGGCTCAGCATCGTCGCCTTCCCGATGCTCGGCATGGTGCTATGGAACCTGGCCGTCTACGTCCTGTTGCTCTTCAAGAGCCTGATCCGGCTTCGTCTACGCAACCGGGTCCAGCAGCCTCATCCCGTCTATGGGCTGGTCGAGCGGATCGCCGGGACGGGACGGATCGCAGCCTCCGCCCAGCAGCCGCTGGGAAATGCGCTCGTCCGTTACCTGCGCGACTGGACCGCCTGGTCGGCCCCGCTCACGAACCATCGGGTGGCGCGCATTCTCCATATCTCGGCGGCGGCCGTCGCCGTTGGGGTGCTGACCGGCATGTATTTCCGGGCGCTGGGCACCGAATATCGCGCCGGCTGGGAGAGCACCTTGCTCGGGCCTCAGGCGGTCCACAGCCTGGTCCATTTTCTGCTCTGGCCCGCCAGCCTCGTGACCGGCATCGAACTTCCCGATCTGGCCCGGATACGGTCGCTGCAATGGGGCGCGACCGGTACCGGGGAACATGCCGGGCCCTGGCTTCATCTCTATGCGGCGAGCGCCTTGCTCTTCATCATCGTCCCGAGGCTGATCCTCGCCTTGGTGAGCGCTGCCCGGGCCACGCGACTGAAATCCCGTTTTCCAATTCCCGGCAAAGAGGATTTCTACGTCCGGCGGCTGATTCGAAGCGCGGCCGGCGACGCAGCCGTGGTGCGCGTGATTCCCTACAGCTTTCATCCTCCGGAGCGCGCGCGGCGAAAGCTCGAACGTGTGCTGGCAGACGTTCTCGGCGAGAGAACGCGGATCGTGGTCGAGCCGGTGATCGCTTACGGCACGGAGGACGAATGGCTCGAAAGCGTCGATCTGCACGCACAGGATGCGGACCATCTGGTCATATTGTTCAATCTTGCGACGACCCCTGAAGCCGAAAATCATGGCGCCTTGATCGCTGGTCTCCGGCGCCGAATCGTCGAAGCGAAAAGCGGCGCCGGACTGGTCGTTCTGCTCGACGAATCGGCGATGCGAGAGCGTCTCGGAGAAGGTTCCGAGAGCCGTATCGAGACGCGTCGCGGGGCCTGGGAATCGATGCTTGGCCAATTCCATTCGTCGCCTTTGTCGCTAAACCTGGACGATGAGGCGGCGAGTCTTGCGCGTCCCCTGGAGGCGGCCTTCCTCCACGCGCATGCGGGAGCGCCGGCATGACGGAAAGCCGGTCGCCCTTTACGGTGAACCTTTCGCTCATCTCGCACACCAATGCGGGCAAGACGACGCTCGTGCGGACATTGCTTACCCAGGACGTCGGTGAGGTTCGGGATGCGGCCCACGTCACCGATGTCGCGACCGGATATCTGATGCTCCAGTCAGGCGGCGATACTTTGATGCTGTGGGATACACCCGGATTCGGCGATACCGGACGCCTGCTGAAGCGACTGAAGCTTTCCGGAAACCCGCTTGGCTGGCTGCTCGCACAGGTGTGGGATCGCTGGCGCGAGCGCGCCTTGTGGTCGAGCCAGCAGGCCGTGCGCAATGCGCGCGACCATGCCGACATCATCCTCTATCTCGTCAACGCTTCGGAAGATCCGGTCGACGCCGGATATGTCGCGCTGGAGATGGAGATACTCGCCTGGGTCGGCAAACCGGTCGTGTTGCTCCTCAATCAGACCGGGCCACCCCGACCAGAGGCAACTGCCGACGAAGACAGATGGCAGCGTCACCTGGCCGAGCATCCCATCGTTCGCGGGACGCTCACGCTCGACGCCTTTGCCCGTTGCTGGGTTCAGGAGGGCACCCTCCTTCGGACCGTTCGCCCGCTCCTGCCGCCGGACCGGCAAGCCGTCATGCAAAGGCTCGAGCAAGCCTGGCAGGAGAAGAATCTGGATCGCTTCCATCGCTCGATGGAAGTGCTGGCAGAGCAACTCGCGGATGCCGCTGCCGACAGCGAGATCGTTCCGGAGCAGAACTGGCAGGACAAAATGGGTGGCGCACTCCGCTCCCTTCGCAAGGACGAGCCGCAAGAGGCGTCCCGAGCGGTGGCGAAGCTCGCCGAGCGCCTGGAGGCGGGGACTCGCCGCTCGACCGAGGAACTGATCACGATCCACGGATTGTCGGGGAAAGCCACGGCCGAAGTGCTTCGCCGAGTCGCCAGCGACGTTTCCACCTCGGCGCCTGCTCGCGAAGGCTTTTCAGCGATGCTGGGCGGACTCCTTTCGGGGGCGCTTGGCGGTCTCGCGGCGGACGTCGCGGCCGGCGGACTGACCCTTGGTGGCGGAATGATCGTCGGCGGCCTCCTCGGCGCTCTCGGTGCCGGCGGCCTGGCGCGTGGCTACAATATCGTCAGCGGCGAGGCGGAGCCGGTCGTGCGCTGGTCGGACGAATTCTTCCAATGCCTCGTCCGCCTGGCCCTTTTGCGATATCTGGCCGTGGCCCATTTCGGTCGCGGCCGGGGCGACTTTCAGGAAAGCGAGCATCCCGACTTCTGGCAGGAGGCGGTCGCCGAGGTGGTGGAATCGCACCAGTCGGAGATTCGGACTTTTTGGGGTCAGTCCAAGGCCAATAGCGCCGAGACCCTGCGAGACCCCATCAAAGCGATCCTGACCAAATCGGCGGCCGAACTTCTCATCCGCTTCTACCCCGAGGCGCGCGAGACTTTCTCCGAGCAGGCTTTGACCCTGCAGCCGGCGAATGTGGATGCGGTCCCCACAGGGCCCGTCGCCTGAACCTGCTTGCTCATCGGTCCGTTGGCGGGAGTTTCCCCATCCGCCGGAGGTCCTTGACGACACGGACGGCGGTCGTGTGGCTCGAGAGCCCCAGCGCCCTGCTGATCCTGGTCGGCGACAAGGATTCGCCCTCCCTGAGCACGCGCTCCGCGTGATTTAAGACCAGGCGGCGCAACTGCGTCATTTGGCTGGGAGGGCGACCCTTTCTTTTAGCTGTTGGCACGCGGAGTCGGTCCAGCTGACGCAGCCGTTGCAGCAGCGTCCGATGAGCGTGCCTCCGCGACCGCGCTAGCGGCGGACTCGGTGATCTGATCGATGCACGGCTTCACCGCCTTCAGTTCGAAAAGCGAACGGCCGGCGGTTCCGCAGATCAACATTGCGGCGCGGTCGATACGGTGATTGAGGGTTGCGACGCCCTGCTCCGTACGGAGATCAAGGTCGTTCAGGCGGATCTCGCTACTAACGCGCCCTTGAGCGACGGCGGGCGCCGCAGAGGCAACGCAAGCCGAAGCAATCATACTGATTTTCCAAAACAACTTCATTTCATTCCCTTTCCCGGCATTGGCCAGGCGAACATTTTCCGCTCATGCGGTGATCCAGGAAACCCGTCATATTTGAGACGCATCATAAGGTTTTTCTTATGACAGCCGGCGGGTAGTGGCTTAGGCTGCCGTCAGGCTTGGGAGAATCTCGATGAAGGTGCGCGAGCTGAGGATATTGGTGACTCTTGCAGAAGAGTTGCACTTCGGAAGGGCCGCTGATCGCCTGGGGATGGCCCAACCTCAGCTCAGCGACATCGTGCGCCGAATCGAATCCGATATCGGCATTGCCGTCTTCGTGCGGCGGCCGCGGGTCAGGCCGACGGCGGGAGGCGAAGTCCTCCTGGACAGTGCGCGCAGGGTATTGGCAGATCTGGAGAAGGGCACTCAGAGAGCGCGCGCCGTCGCCGCTGGGAGAATGGGCCGGGTGGTGCTCGGATTCGTGCCGATCGCCATGTTCAGCGATCTGCCTCAGGTGCTCACCCGCTTCGTTTCCGAATATCCTGAGGTCGAGCTGGAGCTTGTCGAAGGCGGGTCCGGGCACCTCAAGGCGAGCCTGGAGCGCGGAGAGCTGGACCTGATGGTGGCTCGAGACACCTTCTCGGAACTTCCCGGTTTCAGGTTCGCACGCGACGAAGTGACCATCCTCATGCCCGAAGGCCACAAGGCTGCCGGCTTCGCGAGCGTTCATCCTTCGCAGTTTGTCGACGACAAATTGCTTTTATTCCCGAGGTCCGGAAACCCGGGTTATCACGATCGCCTGCTGCGTTGGGCGCGCGAATCAGGCTTCGAGGTCAACATCGCCCACGAACTCGAAAGCTGGGTGGGACTGCTTGGTCTGGTAGGCGCCGGCCTCGGCATTTCGTTCGGAACGAACCTGTTGAGCCGTGCCACCGTCCCGGGCGTGGTGTCGCGGCCCTGCTCCGTGCCGCCCTTCGACGTCAGCTTCTGGGTGAACTGGTCACCGGACCGCCTCATTCCAGCGGCCGAAAAGCTCATCGAGCTTATCCGCAGCACCCGGTGAACAATTCACCTCGGGAAGCGACGTTTCTGATTGGGTATTAGCCGCGGCTTCTGCGCGGAAACTGGAGCGGGCGAAGGGATTCGAACCCTCGACCCCAACCTTGGCAAGGTTGTGCTCTACCCCTGAGCTACGCCCGCTCTGAGCTGGACCGGATCGACCGGCCGGGTAAGGCGGCGGCTGCTAGCATGGGCCTTCAGGCCCGGCAAGCCCCGACAATCTTGGGCTTGGCAGACTCGGCCGCCTTCCCACATAGAGCCTCATCAGCTGGCGTCGAAGCGGTGTTGCGCTTTGGCCCATGGCATGGATCAGGCTCTCCACGATGCGAGAGATAATAATTTGTCCGGAGTAATTTAAGTGGCGACATTGGGTTTGAGCGAGACCGACAAGGAAGCGGTCGAGAAATTCCGGGTCGACGTCGTCGAACCGAGCATGACCCAATTGGTCATCGTCGATTTCTGGGCGGAATGGTGCGGTCCCTGCAAGCAACTTGGGCCGGTTCTCGAAAAGGTCGCCGCGGCCTACGCCGATCGCGGGGTCAAGCTCGTCAAGATCGACGTCGATGCGGAGAAGTTCATCGCGTCGCAGTTCCGGATTCAGTCGATCCCGACCGTCTATGCCTTGTTCCAGGGGCAACCGGTCGCGGATTTGAGCCAGGCCCGGACCGAAGGCCAGTTGACGGCGATGCTCGACCAGATCCTGAAGCAGCTGCCGATCGAGGGCGAAGCGCAACAGATCGAAACCCAGATCGAGCCGTTGATCACGATGGCCGAAGAAGTGCTCGCCAGCGGGGACGCGCCAAGGTCGGAAAACATCTTCCAACAGATCATCGAGATGGCTCCGGAAAATGCCGATGCTCTGGCGGGGCTGGCCCGTTCCTTCATTGCCCAGAGCCGGCTAGACGAGGCGCGAACCCTGCTCGAAAGCCTGCCGGAGAAGGCAGCGGCGGATCCGGCCGTCGCCAGAGCCAGATCGGCTCTAGCGCTCGCCGAAATCGCCCCGGCCGGCGAATCCGCCGAGCTCCAGGCCCGGGTCGATGCCAATCCTGACGATCTCGATGCCCGATTCGAGCTGGCGGGAGCCCTGATGGCCCGAGACGACCGGGACGGCGCCGCAGACCAGTTGCTCGAGATCGTCCGCCGCGATCGGGAATGGAACGACGGAGCGGCGCGCAAGCGGCTTCTGCAATTGCTCGAAGCGATCGGCCTCGAGGATCCGTGGGCGGCTCAGCAGCGCCGGCGACTCTCGGCGATCCTGTTCGGCTAGAAAGAGGAAGATGGAAGCCGCTCTGCTCCGGGTCCCGATTTTCCCGCTTGCCGGAGCGCTTCTGTTTCCGCGGAGTCAGTTGCCGCTCCACATCTTCGAGCCTCGTTATCGCGACATGGTCCGTGACGCCCTGGCCAGCGATCGCCTGATCGCGATGATTCAGCCGCGAGAGACGGTCGGGGAGAATGACGGCTTCGTCGCGCCCCCTTTGTTCGAGGTCGGCTGCATCGGCCGGATCTCCACCTGCGACGAACTTGACGACGGCCGCTTCAATCTGGTCCTTGAGGGGCTCAGCCGCTTTCGCATCGCTCGCGAGGCGGAGGTGACGACGCCTTATCGCCAGGTGGATGCCGACCGATCCGGTTTCGACGAGGATGACGAACCGATTCTGCAGATGATCCAGCGGGCGGAGATCGAACGCGAGGCCCGCGCTTATGCGGACTCGCTCGGCTACCTTGTCGATTGGGATTCGGTGACCCGCCTGGACGACGAGATGCTGGTCAATGGAATAGCCCAGATCGCGCCGCTCGACATCGGCTCCAAGCAGGCCCTTCTCGAGGCGCGGGACCTTTCGGCCCGTGCGGACCTGCTCGTCCAGTTCATGCAGTTCCAGCGGATGGCCCCGGGTGGCGCCGACGGCCCGGAAACGCTGCAATGACGTTCGACGAGGGACTGCTGCCGATGCTCGTCTGCCCCCTCACGCGAACGCCGTTGCGTTTCGACCCGGAAGCGAATGAGCTCGTCTCCGAGGCCGCCGGTTTGGCTTACCCGATCCGAGACGGGCTCATTGTGCTGCTGGTCGACGAAGCACGGAAGCTCGAGGATTGACCGAAGGCCATCTCGACCTCAGCGGCGAGTGGACCGGAATCTTCAATTATCCCGTGTCCGAACCTTCGGTGGCCTTCGAAGCCTTGATCAAGGATTCGTCGGGCCTGATCAGCGGCACGACGAGCGAAGTGGCGCGCACCGCGGTTAGTCCCGCGCAGCGGCTTGACGCCGTCCTCGACGGTCGCCGCGAGGGGCGATCGGTCCAGTTCATCAAGATGTACGAACAAGCGGACGAGCAATATGACGTCGTCCAATATTCGGGAGATATCGACCCGGAAGGGGACGAGATCACCGGCTCCTGGCACGTTCGGGGAATGTCCGGGACCTTCCTGATGATCCGCCGGTCACGCGCCGGTGAAGCGGCAGTGCAGGAAGCGGAGGAAAGGATCGACGGCTGAGGCCGCCGGATCAGATCTGCAGGCCGCGGAGCAGAAGCGGCAGATCACCGGATTCGCCGCGCGCTTCGGCCATCATCTGGTCCTTCAGGGGGCCGATCCGATCGACCGCCGCCATGCCCAGGCGTCGGACCGCCGACGCGGCTCGTCCGGGAATGCCGTAAAGCCGGGTGAGACTGTCGGTCGCGGCCGCGACCATCAGAGTGTCGAGGCCGCGCCACCGTTCGTAGCGATCGAGCAGTTGCGCGTCGCCAAGGTCCATCCCAAGCCTCGCCCCTTCGACGAGCACCTCGGCCAGCGCCGCCGCATCACGGAAGCCCAGATTGAGCCCCTGCCCGGCGATCGGGTGGATGCCATGGGCGGCGTCCCCGACCAGCGCCAGCCTGTTATCGGTGATTCGGGCGGCATGATGGAAGCCGAGCTTGTGGTTCCAGCGCGGGCCGGCAAGCGCGACCGAACCGAGGAAACCGCCCATTCTCTTTTCGATCTCGTGCGCCAATGCGCGATCCGGCAGCTCCAGCATCGCCTCCGAATCCGCGGCCTTGACCGACCAGACGATTGCGGATCGGTGGACGCCATTGTCATCGGCTCGCATCGGCAGGATGGCGAACGGTCCGTCGGAGTAGAAGATCTCGTAGGCGACGTTCTCATGCCACTTCTCGTGGGTGACGGTGGCGACGATCGCGACATGATCATAGCTCCAGCGCGCGAGCGGGATCTGCGCCGATTCCCGGATCGGCGAATGGCGGCCTTCGGCGCCGACGAGGAGGGGGGCCGTCAAGAGCCGCCCGTCTTCGAGCGCGACCCGCACGCCATTTGAATCCCTTGCGACCTCGCCCGGCCGCGCCGGCATCACCAGATTGATCTTTTCCGCCGCGATGGCGCAGTCACGCAAGGCGGAGCGGAGCAGCCGGTTCTCGAACATGATGCCCAAAGGATCATCGCCGGCCGGCGGATCGAACACGATTCCTCCCGGCTTGAGGCCGTCGCTCACCCGGATCGATTCGATCGGATTGCCCTGATCCTCGAGGCGGTCGCCGACCCCGATCGCCTGAAGCATCCGCCACGAGGAGCTGGAGACGGCGGTCGCGCGACCGTCGAAATGGGGCGCGAGCTGGGTGATCGGGTTGGCGGGATCGACGACGATCGTCGACAGACCATGGCGGTCGAGGGCGATGGCGAGCGTGAGGCCGACAAGGCCGCCGCCGAGAATGATGACGTCCGCGCGTTCCATGGAGTCTCCAACGATTTTCCCGCACTACCGATGCAAGGCGGCCACGCCAAGCGCTTGACCGCGGAGTCGCTGGAGGCGCATGACGTCATCGGGGAACATTTGGGGGTCAAGGGATCGCCGTGATGGCAGCGACGAAGGCGCAGAACGCCGATCAGGGGAGGCTCGCGCGCTGGCGCGAAAGCCTTGGCCGCGGCGCTCGTCGCTCCGGCACCTTCCTGTCGGGCGCGGTCTTGTGCGCAGCCGCCTTGTTCGCCGCTCTGGCGATGATCAGCTACCGGCCGAGCGACCCCGCCCTCAATACGGTCGCCGCCGGGCCGGTGCGCAACTGGATGGGCAGCGCGGGCGCCTGGACGTCCGACGTGCTTTTGATGCTGATGGGCCCGCCCGCCGGCCTGCTTCTGCCACTGGCGCTGATCGTCGGCCTCAGGCTGGCCCGCGGGGTGGAACCGGGACGATGGTTGCGCTCCTTGTCGATCACCCTCGTCGGGATCGCTCTCCTTGGACTTGGCGCCGGCCTGCTCGTCGGCGGCGCCGTCAGCGGACTGCCGGCCGGCTGGGGCGGAGCCATCGGGCTTGGGCTGGCAGGACTCGCCACGAATGGCCTCGAGGCGCTCGGCGAGCCCGGCATCGTCGAACCCTTTCGAATTGCCATCATCGTCCTTGCCGGCGCGGGCGGATTGGCTCTGTGCCTGTTCGGCCTCGGCCTGACGCTGGAGGAGCGGCAATGGATCGCCAGCCGCCGGATCCGCTCTTCGGCCGAAGCCGAAAAGCTGCCGAGGCCGGAAAGCCGCCCGGCCCGGGCACCGGTCGAGCCTGTCGAGGCTTTGCGAAGCCCGATCATCGCCGAGCCGGCGCGCAGCCGCGATTCCGGGCGACGGCCGCTACGCGAACGCCAGCCCTCGCTCGCGCTCGGCGACGCTTATACGCTCCCGTCGATCGACCTGCTCAATCCGCCGCCACCGCCGCCGGCGACGGTAACCCTCGACAAGGCGGCGCTGGAACGCAATGCGCGCCTGCTCGAATCGGTGCTGGAAGATTTCTCGGTGAAGGGCGAGATCGTCGAAGTTCGCCCGGGACCGGTCGTCACCATGTACGAGCTCGAACCGGCGAGCGGAATCAAGGCCAGCCGGGTGATCCAGCTTGCCGACGATATCGCGCGAAACATGTCGGCGCTGTCGGCCCGAGTCGCCACCATTCCCGGACGAAGCGTGATCGGGATCGAGCTTCCCAATGCCAAGCGAGAGATGGTGACTCTCTCCGAGCTGGTCGCAAGCCCCGCGTTCGAAGACCAGGTGGCGCAGCTGCCAATCATCCTCGGCAAGAACATCGCCGGCGATCCTGTCGTCGCCGACCTGGCGCCGATGCCGCATCTCCTCGTGGCCGGAACAACCGGCTCGGGAAAGTCGGTCGGGCTCAACTGCATGATCCTTTCGTTGCTCTACCGGCTGACGCCGGAGCAATGCAAAATGATCCTGATCGATCCGAAGATGCTCGAGCTGAGCGTCTATGACGGAATCCCGCATCTGCTCGCCCCCGTCGTCACCGAGCCCGCAAAGGCGATCCGGGCGCTCAAATGGACGGTGGAGCAGATGGAGGAGCGCTACCGAATGATGGCTTCGGTCGGCGTCCGGCAGCTGTCCAGCTTCAATGCCAAGGTTCGAGAAGCGAAGATGAAGGGACAGCCGCTCGGGCGGCGCGTCCAGACCGGCTACGATCCGGAAACCGGCCAGCCCCGTTACGAGATGGAGGAGCTGGATTACGAGGTCCTGCCGCAGATCGTCGTCGTCGTCGACGAGCTGGCGGACCTGATGATGACCGCCGGCAAGGAGGTGGAATTCCTCATCCAGCGGCTCGCCCAGAAGGCTCGCGCCGCCGGAATCCACCTGATCATGGCGACTCAGCGCCCGTCGGTCGACGTCATCACCGGCGTCATCAAGGCCAATCTGCCGACCCGGATCA
>DAINCA010000053.1:0-10809 GCA_036732645.1 Allosphingosinicella sp. | reverse complement strand
ATGAGGGCGGGCGGCGCGACCGGTAAGCGCCAGGGCCCGCCCTCTGAGTGGAACCTGTGGACGCCTTTAGAACTACATGGTCCGTGCCAAAGACGGGCAGGGGCCGGAAAACCGCGAGTTACGATGGTCAACAACCGTTAACCATGAGGGCCGTCTGTAAGGTCAGCCGACACCCGGTCAATTCTCGCCGGATAGTCCTGGATCCTCCAGAACCAGTGACTTCAATTCCGGGACCGGCAATGCCACATGCATTCCATGGAGCAAAGCCTCATCGGTCTGGTCGAGCAGGTCCATCCGCTGGTGAGGCGGGTGCTGGCGGGCAATCCTTCGCCTTTCACTTTCACCGGCACCCAGACCTACATCGTCGGCAGCGGCGAGGTGGCGGTGATCGATCCGGGACCGGACCTGGCCGACCATGTCGATGCGATCCTGTCCGCGACAAGCGGCGAACGGATCGCGGCGATCCTGTGCACGCACACCCACCGCGACCATAGTCCGGCCAGTCGCCTGCTAGCGGCCGCGACCGGCGCGCCGATCATCGGCTGCCCGCCTTTGGCTCTCGAGGATGACGGCCCTCGCGCCGACGCATCGTTCGATTTCGATTACGTGCCGGATCAGGTGCTCGAACACGGCGACTCGATTGCCGGCGAAGGCTGGACGCTTCGCGCCGTCGCGACCCCCGGCCACACCTCCAACCACCTCTGCTTCGCCCTCGACGAGGAAAAAACACTGTTCACCGGCGATCACGTGATGGGCTGGTCGACGACCGTCGTGTCCCCACCCGACGGCGACATGACCCTGTACATGCGGAGCCTGAAGGACCTGCTCGAGCGCGACGACCGTCTCTATCTTCCCGCCCACGGTCCGCCGGTCGAGAAGACCCATGCCCATGTCAGGGCCCTGCTCGCGCATCGCCGGATGCGGGAGAAACAGATTCTTGCCGAGCTCGGCAAGGGTCACGATCAAATCGTGCGGATGGTGGAGACGATGTACCGAGACGTGGATCCGCGGCTCCATCCCGCGGCCGGCCGCTCGGTGCTGGCCCATCTGGTCGACCTCGAGCGCCGAGGCCTGGTGAGGGGGGAAGGTGGAACATGGGCGCTGGCCGCCTGAAGCCGAAACTCCTGCTTCTAGCGCTGCCTCTTGCGGCGCTGCTGCTCGGAACTTCGATCGGTTTCCTGCTTCGCCCGGACTCACTCGCGGCCCGGCCGGATCCGCAGGCGATCGCCAACATGGCCTTGTTGTCGGTGCGCGATCAGGGACGGCTGACGCCCTTCATCGGCCGCTTCGTGGCGGTCGTCACGGCGACCGAGAGCGTCTTCGGGCTCGATGCCCGGAAGACGCTGATCATGCCCGGGACGGTCCGCTACAGCGTCGACCTCGGCCGCCTTCGCCGTCAGAGTCTGGCCTGGGACGAGCCCACCAGGACTCTGACGGTGACGTTGCCGCCGCTTGAAATATCGGGCCCGGATATCGATCTCAATGAAGTTCAGGAATATTCGGAGGGCGGTATCGTCATGGCGCTCACCGATGCCGAACGGACGCTCGATCAGGCCAATCGCCGGAGCGCCCAGGAAGAACTGATGCGTCAGGCTCGTGCTCGGACACCAGCGAGCCAGGCGCGCAACGCGGCGATGCGCGACGTGGCGAGGAGCTTCGCCATGCCGCTTCGCACAGCGGGGATTGACGCCAGCGTGGCGGTGCGGTTCGTGGATCCGGCGGGCGGCGAGGAAGCTTATTTCCTCGACAGGCCGAGGCGTATCGACGAGGCCGTGCGCGACCGCCAGGCCGATCGCCGACCGCCGCAGGGGACAGAGGAATGAACGCACCCAATCAGAGCCTCCGGGGCCTCGACCTGCGCGTCGAGATCGATCGGCTGCGCAAGGAGCGCAACGCCGTCATTCTCGGCCATTATTATCAGACGCCCGAGATCCAGGACATTGCCGATTTCGTCGGCGACAGCCTCGACCTTTCCCGCAAGGCCCAGGCCACCGATGCCGACGTCATCGCCTTTTGCGGCGTTCGCTTCATGGCCGAGACGGCGAAGATCCTGTCGCCGGACAAGATCGTCGTCCTTCCCGACATGGACGCCGGCTGCAGCCTCGAGGATAGCTGCCCGCCCGACCAGTTCAAGGCGTTCCGGGAGCTTCATCCGGACCATATCGCGCTCACCTACATCAACAGTTCGGCCGAGGTGAAAGCCTTGTCCGACATCATCGTTACCAGCTCGTCCGCCGAGCAGATCCTGAACCAGATCCCGAAGGACCAGAAGATCATCTTCGGCCCGGACAAGAATCTCGGCGGCTGGCTGAATCGCAAGTTCGGGCGCGACATGCTGCTGTGGCCGGGGATCTGCATCGTCCACGAGGCTTTCTCGGAGACCGAGTTGCTCAAGCTGAAGGCGAAGCACCCGGGTGCGCCCGTGCTCGCCCATCCGGAATGCCCGCCCCACATTCTCGAGCATGCCGACGAGATCGGCTCGACCTCGCACATCCTGAAAGTCGCGCTTTCGTCGCCCTCCCGCGAGGTCATCGTCGCAACGGAACCCCACATCATCCATCAGATGGAGAAAGCGGCCCCGGAAAAGACCTTCATCGGCGCGCCCGGGGCGGACGGCAATTGCAACTGCAACATGTGTCCGTACATGGCCCTCAACACGATGGAGAAGCTCTACGTCGCGCTCCGCGACCTTCAGCCCCGGATCGAGATCGAGGAAAGCCTGCGGATCGGCGCGAAGAGGTCGCTCGACCGGATGCTCGAGATGGCTGGCGGAAGCGTCGGCAAGGGCGACGTCGGCCGGCCCAGGATTTCGGGCGACTGAGCCGCCTCATCGTGGGATGGGGTATCTGGAAAGTATCTGATCCCCAGGGGAGCGACCGGCCGCCGCCGACTAGCGCGCGGCGACGTGCTTCACATCGCGTCCGGCCGTATGGGCGAGGTCGTGGTCGTGCCGGTGCGGCTCGACGCCCTCGTGCCGCTCGAAATGCTCGTCCAGCCGCTTGATCAGCGCATCCGCTGCCTCGCCGCCGTTGATCCGGAGCAAGGCGTCCAACTTCGCCTCCATCCGGTCGTCATTCTCCTTTGACGCAGGCGAGCCGATGTAAAGGAAGTAAGCCAGACCGACGACCTGCCAGAGCAATTGCAGGAATTCGGACTGCCAGTTCTCGAACGTGTCGCGACCCATTTCCGTGATGTAGCTGGCGAGCTCGGGTTGCTGGCCGTGCTGGGCCGATTCCTCGACGAAGGCGAACCAGCCGAACAGCCAGTGAAGGCCGAAGGAAACCAGAAAGAATGCCAGGGTGATCCAGCCATAGGCATAACGTCGCATGACTTCCTCCATTTCGTTTGGAGTGCGTAACGTTCCACTCGAACGGCGGTTTCCCGGGGCGTGACAGGGCCCGTTCGAGGCTTTAGCGTCCGCGGCGATTCAGGTCCTGGAGAAGCTCTTTGCCAAGGAATTTCACGCTCTTGTCCGCATTTCTCTTTCTTGCCGGCTGCGCAACGGCGCCGGAGTCTGACTCCGCGACGGCGGAAGCGGCTCCGCCCGCACCGACGGCCGCGAACGCCGAAGATCCCTATCTGTGGCTCGAGGAGATCGAGGGTGAGCGAGCGCTTGCTCAGGTGGAGCAATGGAACCGGCGCACCGAGAGCGATCTCAGCCAGATGGCCGGCTTCGCCACCTGGCGCGACCGGGCCCTCGCCATCCTTAACGACGAACGGCAGATCGCCGTGCCCGACAAGGTGATGGGTCAGTTCGTCACCAATCTCTGGCGCGACGCCCAGAACCCGCGGGGATTGTGGCGGATTTCGCCGCTTGCCGATTATCTTGCCGGGCGTCCGCAATGGCGGGTCCTGATCGACGTCGATGCGCTCGGCCAGGCAGAGGGGCAGAGCTGGGTATGGCATGATCCGAATTGCCTGGCGCCCGAATTTCGCCGGTGCCTGATCTCGCTCAGCCCAGGCGGAGGTGACGCAGACGTCATCCGGGAGTTCGACGTCACCAGCGGCGCTTTTGTGGAAGGAGGGTTCACGCTTCCGGAAGCCAAATCCAGCGTCACGTGGCTGGATTCAGACCGGTTGCTCGTGGCGACCGATTATGGGCCCGACAGCCTCACCACTTCGGGCTACCCGAGAATCACGAAGATCTGGCGACGCGGTACGCCGCTAGCCGAGGCGCAGACAATATTCGAAGCGCAACCGGCGGATATCGGCCTTACACCCTTCGCTTATACGGACGGCGTTCGCCGCTGGACATTCATCCGGCGCAGTCTGACCTTCTGGACAAGCCAGAACATGCTCGTCACCGACACCGGCCTCAAGGCGGTGCCCTTGCCTGACGATGCCTCCATCCTCGACGTGATAGATGGCCGGCTCGTCGCTCAGCTCAACACTGAACTCGAGCTTGGCGGTGGCCGATCGCTCCCGCTTGGCTCGCTCGTCGCGGTCAAGCTTGACGACGTCGCTGCTGGTCGGCCGGCCACTCCCGAGTTGGTGATGGCGCCTAATGCGCGGCAGGCGATCGAGGAAGTATCCGCCTCTGGCGACACCTTGTGGGTGAAAGCGCTTGAGGACGTGTCGGGAAAGCTGTTCGCGCTTCACCGCGGCTGGGACGGGGCCTGGACATCACGCACGATCGCTCTCCCCTCGAACAATACCGTCAAACTGCTCACGAGCGGCGGCGCCGACGATCTCGCTTTCGTCACTGTCGCCGGAATGCTCACGCCACCCTCGCTCCATGCCGCTCTTCCGAGCGGCGAAACCCGGCTTGTGCAGAGCCTGCCGCCGCAGTTCGACGCCAGCCAGTTCACGGTTGAACAGCGTTTCGCCGTGTCACGCGACGGCACACGCATTCCTTATTTCCTGGTGCGGAAGCGCGGAAGCGATGGACCAGTCCCGACCCTGATCCATGCTTATGGCGGTTTCCGAAGCGCTCAGACCCCGACTTATCTGACCGAGCAGCCGTACCGTTCGGGACCGCTCGGTCTGTTCTGGGTCGAAGCGGGCAATGCGTACGTCCTCGCCAACATTCGCGGCGGCGGCGAATACGGCCCTGCCTGGCACGAGGCGGCCTTGCGCGAGAACCGCCAGAGAAGCTTCGACGACCTCCACGCCGTAGCCGAGGACCTTATCCGCACTGGAGTGACCCAGGCTAACCGGATCGGCATATCCGGCCGTTCCAACGGCGGGATTCTGGTCGGCGCCGCGGCCAATCAGCGTCCGGACCTTTACGGCGCCGTCATCTCCGGATCCCCTTTGACCGACATGAAGCGTTATTCGAAGTTGCTCGCTGGCGCGTCGTGGATGGGCGAATATGGTGATCCGGACGTGCCAGCCGACTGGGCCTTCATGTCACGATATTCGCCATATCATAATTTGCGGGCCGACCCGGATTATCCGGCGACCTTCTATTATCTTTCGACGCTGGACGACCGGGTGCATCCAGGACATGCCCGCAAGATGGCGGCACGACATGCCGAGCTCGGCCATCGCTTCTACTTCCGGGAGTATCGCGAGGGCGGCCATTCGGTCGGCGCCGACCGCACCGAAGACGCTACCCGCGCGGCTTTGCTTCAGGCCTTTCTGACCCGCGAACTGGGCGGCCGGTGAGCTTCGCCCTCGACCGGTTCGATCTCGACGCGTTCGTCGAAGCGACACTCGCCGAGGATCTCGGCGATCATGGCGACGTCACTTCGGCGGCGGTAATCCCGGCGGAGGCGCGGTTCGGGGGCGTGATGCGAAGCCGCGAGGAGATCGTCGTCGCCGGCCTTCCGATCGCCGAAGCTTTCTTCCGGGCCCTCGATCCCGACATCGAGATCGAGCGGCACGCGGAAGATGGCCAGGTGGCGGCCCAGGGCGATATCTTGCTGCGGCTCAGCGGACGGGCCCGGCCAATGCTGACGGCGGAGCGGTCGGCGCTCAACACGGTCCAGCATCTGTCCGGGATCGCGACTCTTACCCGTCGCTATGTCAGCGAAATCGCCGGCACCGGCACGGTCCTTCTCGATACGCGCAAGACATTGCCCGGCCTTCGCGTGCTCGAGAAATATGCCACCCGGATGGGGGGCGCCAGCAACCACCGGATGCGGCTCGACGACGCGGCGATGATCAAGGACAATCATGTCGCCGTCGCCGGGGGCGTCGGCGAGGCGGTCCGCCGGGCCCGCGAGGCCGGCATTGGCCGGATCATCGTCGAGGTCGACCGGCTCGACCAGATCGCGCCGGCGATCGAGGCGGGCGCGACCCATTTGCTACTCGACAATATGGGAGAGGCGGCGCTTCGCGAAGCGGTGACATTGGTCAATGGCCGGGTGCCGACGGAGGCGAGCGGAGGCGTCTCGCTCGAGACGATCCGGGCCACCGCCGAAACCGGTGTCACGTACGTTTCCGTCGGCCGGATCACCCAGTCCGCACCGGCGGTTGATATCGGGCTCGACTTCGAGCCGATCTGACAAGGCCTGAGCTCCCGAGGCGGGCTCGGCGCGGCTTCGCTTATTCTTCGCGCCGACTGACCAGTTCGCCCTCGATGATCCGGGTGGCGGGGTGATTCTTGTCGAGCCAGCGCTTCATGATCCTGAGGTTGCGGGTATTGGACTTGAACAGGAAGTCGACCGCATCGCCGACCAGCGGGATCATGCCGACCGCAGTATCCAGAGCAACGTTGCCAGTCATCCGCGCCAGATGCCATTTCGACATTCCCAGGTTTCGGGCTTCCCAGATCAGCCAGGCCCCCATCGCCGCGGTGACAACGTCACCGAGGACTGGAACCAGCCCGGCTACCGAGTCGAGGCCGACCCGGAAATTCGTCCCCGGGACGGTGAAGGCGCGCTCCAGCAGCCCTTCCATGGCCTCCACCCGCCGTCGCACCGATGCCGGATCCCGGCCCACCTGCAGGCGAGCGGCCATCTGCTCGAATTCCCTTTGGTCGATCGGCATCATTCGGTCTCCGTGATGAGCTCGCCGAGAGGATGGCGGCCGAACTGATTGGTTCGGAAGCCGGTGAGACGCGGGGAGACAAGCGACCAGCGCACCGGCGTCGTCAAGGGAATGAATGGCGTGAGCCCGGCGAGGATTCCATCGGCCGTGGCGAGCTGGGTCCGCCGATCTATCCGGCTCAATGCCGTTCGCGCAGCCTCCATCGCGAGGTCGGCGGCGGGATCGCACACCTCGCTGGAATCGCAGGCGAAATGGCGCAGATACCAGGAAGCCAGTACCGACGGCGCCACCTGGTCGACCAGTCGCAAGTCTGCCTGTACCTCAGGTCCGACCCGCTCCACTTCCACCCCGACTAGGCGCCAGTCATGCCGGATGTGAGCGAACAATATCCGATATCCGGGCGAGTCCGGCATCGCTACCCGTAGCCGAAGCGGCTCATCGAGTTCGAGCGACGCAATGCGCCGACTGGCCAGCTCGCGCCGCATCGGCAGCGGCGAAGCCGCCCATGCGGGCTGGCTGGGGGCCACGAGCTCTACGGTGCCCGGAGGCACCAGCGCCGTTCGCACTGCGATTCCGGGTACGCGAAGAGCATTGGCCAGCGTTTGGCGGTCGATCGCCATGCTGAGGGCCTGGCGAATCTCGGGTTCCGCCAACGGGCCCTCGGCCGATCCGAAGGCCAGTCCGAAAAGGCCCGCCACTGGATCGAATTGCAGTCGAGCGGCCGGAACGTCCGCTGCCCTGACGAGCGGCAGCTCGCCGATCGTGCCGGTCAGGATCGCGTCGCTCTCCTGTTGGGCGAATCGGGCGATCGCGACCGCGGCGGACTCCCCTCTCAGCAGGAGGCCAGGAGGACCGGAGCCCTCCTCTCCAGGATCTTCATCGGTATCGGTCGTTCGCCGAACGAGAAGAGTCCCGGCGGCGTCGGCGTGGGAGACGATGTAGGGACCGGTCCCGCGGCCATTGAAGATGATCCCCATCTCCGGCTGGGCAAGCAATTGGAGGAAGTTCGGCCGCGGCCCCGAAAGACTGATTTCGAGCACTTCATCGGTCATCGCGACGATGCCGGTGACGGCGCCGAGGACGGGCTTGAGGGGATTTCGGCTGGCCCGGCTCAGCGACGCCCGAAGCCGGGCGGCGACCTGGTCCGCCGTCACGCGGTTTCCGCCGGGCCAGTCGATCCGGCGCAGCCGGAACGTGTAACGAAGGCCATCGTCCGAGACGATCCAGCTTTGCGCCAGAGCCGGTTCGATCTCGCCGGCGGAATCGAACCGGACGAGACCCTGCGCCGTCGCCTGAAGGAGCAAGGCACTGGGCGGCGGCAGCGGCTCGAGGTTGGGATTGATGAGCTTGGGTGGCGGGCCGAACGCGCTAATTTTAACCGGTCCCGTCTGCGGCTCGTCGCAGCCGGCGACGCCGGCGACGAAGGCGATGCACAGAACGGCATTTAAGGCGCGAAAATCCATGGGATCCAGTCGGCAGCGGCGAAGTGCGTCCTTTTAGCCGGTCAGCCGCGGATTGCAGCCCCGCCTTTACCTCTCTTTCATCTGTCCGGGATTAACATGCATCATGGATAGCGGGACAAGCCTCCGTTCGGTGCAAGCCGACGACGCGCATGCATTCAAGCCACGGCGCAGCGTGCGCCTCGACGTCGAAGGCGAGACTGAGCTTACACCGCACAAGCTTTACAAGATCGAAGTCGTCGTTCGAAACGTCTCGGCCCTCGGTTTCATGGCCGAGTGCTCGGAGCCTGTCCGGATCGGCAGTTTCGTTTCGCTCGACGTACCAGGAATAGGCCCGGTGGATGCGCAAGTGCGCTGGCAGATCGGGGTGAAGATGGGCGGGCTGTTCGTCGATCCGATCAGTCTGGCCCGTTGCGACTGGACCGCGACCGCGGCGGACTGAAGCGCCGCCCACGCTTCGAAGCCGCGCCGTCACTTCCTTGCTCGATCGCCCGTGGTAGGGGAGCCGGATCTCTTGAAAACGGCTTTGATTGCACTTGGCTGGTGCGGACGGCGGGACTCGAACCCGCACGCCCCGAGGGGCAGAAGATTTTAAGTCTCCAGCGTCTACCGGTTCCGCCACGTCCGCATCCGGCTGACGTGGCGGCGCTAGCGCGTCACGTCAACGTCGTCAGACGTTTAAGCGCTCGCGCATTTCCTTGCCCGGCTTGAAGTAAGGGACCTTCTTGGCCGACACGTCGACGGGTTCGCCGGTGCGGGGATTGCGGCCCTTGCGGGCGTCGCGCCCGCGGGTGGAGAAAGCACCGAACCCGCGAAGTTCGACACGGCCGCCATTCTGGAGCTGCGACACAATGGAATCGTAGAAAGCGCTGACGACCCTTTCGACCTCCTTGAGGGTCAGATCGGGGTAGTCTTCGCACAATTTCTGGACGAGTTCGGAACGGATCACGGCTCCCCCCTCCTCAGCTAAAAATTCACCGGAACCGCCGGAATCGGATTACGCACTTCGCCCCGCACGACCTCGCTAACTCAGATCAGTCGCATTGCCGACGCGCAAAAGCAATATACCCGTCGGGTAACATTCGATCTTTTGGCATTAGCGCAGGGCGCAACTGGGGACAGGCGGCAAGTGCCAACCCGCCCCCTTATTGCGATCAGCTGTTCTTCTGCTTCAGAGCCTCGCCAAGGATGTCGCCCAGGCTGGCGCCCGAGTCGGACGATCCATATTGAGCGACCGCCTGCTTTTCTTCGGCGATCTGGAGCGCCTTGATCGAGAAGTTCGGCTTCTTCGAGCGATCGAAGCCGGTCACCAACGCGTCGAACTTCTGACCGACCTGGAAGCGCTCCGGGCGTTGCTCGTCGCGATCGCGGCCCAGATCGGACCGCTTGATGAACCCGGTCGCGCCGTCATCGCCGACCTGAACCTCGAGGCCGCCATCGCGAACTTCAAGGACCGTGACGGTGACTGTCTCGCCTTTGTTGACGCCGCCGCCCGCGCTCGTCGTGCCGCCCTTGGCGACTCCGCCGCGCTCGAGCTGCTTCATGCCGAGGCTGATCCGCTCTTTCTCGACATCGACGTCAAGCACGACGGCTTTTACCGTCTCGCCCTTGCGATGCAGATTGAGGGCTTCCTCGCCGGACACGCCCCAGGCGATATCCGACATGTGGACCATGCCGTCGACGTCGCCGTCGAGGCCGATGAAGAGGCCGAACTCGGTCGAATTCTTCACTTCGCCCTCGACTTCGGTTCCGACTGGATGCTTGTCGGCGAAAGCCGCCCAGGGGTTGGCCTGGGCCTGCTTGAGCCCGAGCGAAATCCGGCGCTTCTCCTCGTCGACCTCGAGCACCGAGACTTCGACTTCCTGGGAAGTCGAGACGATCTTGCCAGGATGAACGTTCTTCTTGGTCCAGCTCATCTCGGAGACGTGGACCAGGCCTTCGATGCCCGGCTCGAGCTCGACGAACGCGCCATATTCGGTGATGTTCGTCACTCGGCCCTTGAACACGCCCTCGAGCGGATATTTCGCAGCGGCGCCTTCCCACGGATCGGTCTCGAGCTGCTTCATGCCGAGGCTGATGCGCTGAGTGTCGCGGTTGATCCGAACGATCTGTACCTTGACGGTATCGCCGATGTTCAGGACTTCCGACGGATGGCCGACGCGCTTGTAGGAGATGTCGGTGACGTGAAGGAGGCCATCGATACCGCCAAGATCAACGAACGCGCCGTAATCGGTGATGTTCTTGACGACGCCGTCGACCACCTGGCCCTCGGTGAGGGACTGGATAAGGCCCGAGCGCTGCTCGGCCCGGGTTTCCTCGAGGATGGCGCGGCGCGAGACGACGATATTGCCGCGGCGGCGATCCATCTTCAGGATCTGGAAGGGCTGCGGCAGGTCCATCAGCGGCCCGACGTCGC
>DAINCA010000052.1:0-11178 GCA_036732645.1 Allosphingosinicella sp. | reverse complement strand
GCTCCTCGAGCCCCTGTGCCTCGTCCACCACCAGCAGCGCGCCCTCGCAGGCGGCGAGGCTGCGGCTCACCTCGTAGGTGAAGTCGACATGGCCCGGCGTGTCCATCAGGTTCAGGATGTAGGTCTCGCCGTCCGCCGCCTTGTAGTCGAGCCGGACGGTCTGCGCCTTGATCGTGATCCCGCGCTCCTGCTCGATGTCCATATTGTCGAGCACCTGGCTGGTCATCTCGCGCTCGGTGAGGCCGCCGGTGGCAAGGATCAGCCGATCGGCCAGGGTCGATTTGCCATGGTCGATATGGGCGATGATGGAAAAGTTGCGGATCTTGGAAAGGTCGGTCATCGGGCTTTTCTGGAAAGGATTGCGGGCGCCCTAGCAGGGGCCGCTCCGGCCGCCAACCATACCCAGTCAGACGAAGGCGGGAGTACCGAGGACGGTGAAGCCGCGCCCGCGATGAAGCGAAGGTGAGCCGTTCTGACGGTCGGGCGTTATCCGCTTCATGACCGCTGTTCAGATCGATTTGTTCGGCGCCCCGCCGGAATTGCCGGAAGGGCTGGAATATGCGCTCGATTTCGTCTCCCCGGAGGAGGAAGCGGCCCTGATCGCGCAGCTCGAAAGGCTGCCGTTCAAGCCGTTCGAGTTCCAGGGGTTCGTCGGCAAGCGCGAGACCGTGTCGTTCGGCTGGTCCTACCGGTTCGACGGCAGCGGCCTCGCCGAAGCGGAGCCGATACCCGACTGGCTGCTGCCGTTGCGGGCGAAGGCGGCGGCATTCGCCGGTATCGAACCCGATTTGCTCGAACATGCCTTGCTCATCCGGTACGGCCAGGGCGCCGGACTGGGCTGGCACCGCGACCGGCCGGTCTTCGGCGACGTCATCGGCATTTCCTTATTGTCGCGGGCGCCGCTTCGCTTCCGCCGCCGGCAAGGCGCGAAATTTCAGCGCTTCACTCTGCTGGCCGAGCCGCGATCGATCTATCTGCTTCGTGGCCCCGCGCGAAGCGAATGGGAACACAGCCTCACCCCGGTCGACGCCCTGCGATACTCGATCACCTTGCGGACGATGAAGCGCTAATCCGGCGAAGCCGCCTCGACAGAATGCGTGAATCTGGCGACGTCCTTGGGGTGCCTGACGCCGATTTTTTGCACGCGAAGGCGCGAAGGACGCGAAGGGGCCGAGGAGGCGAAAGCTTCCGTGCCAGCCGGCTGGCTTTTTTCTTCTTCGCGCCTTCGCGTCTTCGCGTGAAATCTCACAAACAACGAGCCGCACCGGCGTCAGAAGGTGGGGCGCGATGGCGCGCGGGAGCGAGTAAAGTCACAACGAAAAACGCCCCGGCCGATGGCCGGGGCGTGTCCCAGGATAAAAAGCTGGCTGTGCCCCCGCGCAGCCGCTGCCTTCCTAGCTGTAGAAGATGTGGAGGCCGATCTTGGCGTTGCGGGCGAGGCGGCGGCCCCAGCTCGGAGCGACATAATCGGCATGGTACCAGAGGACGTCGCGCGGAAGCAGCCGGCTGGCGCCGCGCTCGGCGATGCGGGCCACCGCGACCGCCGTCCGCCAGGCCGCCGAATTGCGATCGGCGGCCGGGATCCGCCCGGTGGCGTTGACGAAGGAGAATTGCCAGGGCTGGGTGACGACCTCGCAGATCGTGCCCGGATACTGGCCGGAAGAGGCCCGATTGAGAACCACCTCGGCCACCGCGAGCTGCCCTTCGACCGGCTCGCCGCGCGCCTCGAAATAGACGGCGCTGGCTAGGCAATCCTGCTGGTAACTGTCGGTGTCGAGGCCGGCATAAGCTTCGACGAGCTCGGGGAGCGCCCGGGGGCGGGGAAGAACGGCGTCGGCCAGGCCGACGAGGTGATTGGCGAGCTGGACATAGCGCGATTCGACCTCGGTCGCGGGCGCCGCTTCGGCAGCGGCCGGCGCATCGTTGAGGCCAAGATCGCTGACCGTGGAGCCCGCGGCCATGTGATCGTAATAAGAGGTGCTGCTGGGGGCTATCGTGCCCTGACCTGCCTGCAAAGGACCGCCCCAGCCCGCAACCGCGGCGACAAGGAAGGCAGCCGCGGCAAAGCCGGCGGCGCGAACCGTCTTGATCATTCGTTCCCAGTTTCAATTGCGGTTGGCTGGCCCGCGGGTGCAGGATGCACCCAGGGTCGCTCGCCTCCCCGACTTGCCCCGGCCGCCCGGTTCATCGCCCCGGCGGCACTCGCTCGCTAATCAGTGATTTGCAGATGATGGATGCGACCGCCGAAATCAACTCGTCGCACAGAATTCGACGATGGATAGGGTCGAGTCCGCGACAAGCTGCGGAACCTTTTCAATTCATCGCTGAATTCAATCGGTTGGCGGAGTCCCTTGCGGCAGCGGATCTGGCACGCTGGATACCATTCGAACCGCGGCGCTGGCCACCCAGCCGGTCGCGCACGGCCCCGAATAGGTCTGACGGGACGGAATCGAGGCTGATACGCCGCAACGCTCGGTCGCCTGGCCGCCTTCGTCATAGACGATCCCGAACCAGCGCTGATCATGGGTGCGCGAGCAGATGAAGAAGCGCGCGCTCGGCGACAGCTGATCGGTCTCCTGCGCCTGTTCGAAGGGCGCGGCCCGGACCGGAACCGGCCCTGTCGCGACCCGCTCACGGATTGTGCCGCGGGCACTGCAGGAGGGAAATCCCGAGCCGAGCTCGCCGATCCGGACCGGCGTCTGCGTGTTGTCGAGCAACGGCTCGCTCTCGACGCGCTCATAAGCCGGGGTCGTCGATCCCTGCGCGTTGAGATCCGCCGGCGCACGTTCGCCGCAGCCCGCGAGCGCGATCAACAGCAAAGTCAAAGCGGTGCGTTGAGGCTTCATCCGGCCTGATCTAGTGACCTTCGGGCACAAAGGCGAGAGGAGCGCGAATGGCCTATTGGCTGATGAAGTCGGAACCGCACGTTTACAGCTGGGCGGACTTGGTGCGCGACGGCGCCACCGACTGGGACGGGGTCCGGAATAATGCGGCACGTCTTCACCTGCGGGCGATGAAGCCGAAGGACCAGGCCTTTTTCTATCACAGCGGCGAGGAGCGCGCCGTGGTGGGGATCATGCGAATCTCGGGAGCCGGCAAGCCCGACGGCGAGGACCAGAAATGGGTGAAGGTCCCTGTCGAGCCCGTTCGGGCCATCGGCCCGGTCACGCTCAAGCAGATCAAGGCCGAGCCGAAGCTTGCGGCGATGGAGTTGATCCGTCAGTCGCGACTGTCGGTTTCGCCTGTCCGGCCCGAGGAGTGGGAGCATATCCTGAAGATGGCGGGCTGAGGCTCCACGGGCCGATATCGTTTCCGGAATTAGAGATTCGCCGCGATTTCGCGCCGAATTGTCGCAGATTGAAGGCCACCAGTACCCCAGGACGTTGCCATTCCACCTTCGAGGCGTTGATTTGGGCTGCCAAAAGCGGCCTATGCCGCAAGGAGGAATCATGCGTACCCAATTAACGGTCGCGGTCATCGCGGCCATGCTCAGCGCGGGGCCGGCTTTGGCCCAGGGCCGGGGCGGCGGCGCAGGTGGCGGCGGTGGCCCAGGTGGCGGAATGGGCAATGGCCCGCCGATAGGCCCCCCGGGACAATCTGGCATGAGGGGCGGAACCGCCGACATAGCGCGCGAGCTCGGACCGCAGCGCGGCCAATTCGGACGCGACCTGGCCGCTCAACAGCGTCTGACCGCGGAGCAGAGACAGCAACTGGTGCTCCAGTATCGCGCCAATGGCGAACGCCAGCGGGCGGAAGCCCTCGAACTCGCCAACTCGTTGGCGAACGCTTCGCGGCGTGGGCAGACGATTCCCGCCAACGCCTCCCGACGGATCCGCGATGCGCTCCAGAACGACATGGAGACCTGGCGGAACGACTTCCAGGTCGGCCGACGCGACTGGCAGGCCATGCGCGATCAGTGGCTCGTCGACCGCGACACTCTGACGCCCCAGGAATGGGCTCAGCGGCGCGCCGACTGGTTCCTGGCACGCGATGCCTGGATCGCCCGCCAACGCGAATGGGCGTCCGCTCGGAGGCGCTGACAAAGTCGCTGACCTGATCCTATCAGTGCCCTCCGGCGACTTGCGGCGCCGCCGGAGGGCATTTGCAACGTCTGCTCTATTGGCTGTTGCCGCCTGAGCTGGAGGCGGCGCCGTTGGTGGCTTCGCCTTCACTGGTGGTGACCATATTGTCACCCGCCATGTTGCCCGCTTCCGGCACCACGGTCCCAGGCGAAGGCGCCGCTGGCTGGAGATCGTTGGAAAGCCCTTCTTCCGCCTCGGTCGCCTCAGTCTGGCCGCCGCCACAGGCCGCGACGAGCGCGGTTGCAACGGCCGCGGCGACGAACTTCATGCGCATGGATCGACTCCTTTCGACTGAGGGCGCGAACGGAAGAAGAGCCAAGGCGTTCCCTTCGATCCTTCGCGGCGGCAGTCGAAGCTAGGCTGGCACGCCGTTGCGGGCTTCGGCCAGGCTGGCGGCGAGATCGGCCTCCCGGAAGGGCTTGGTCAGCCGCGGGAATTCGGGCGGCAGCCCGTCATCCTCGGCATATCCCGAAATGACCAGGACGGGCAATTCGGGAAGCTCCGAACGGACGACCCGCACCAGATCGGTCCCGGTCATTCCGGGCATGAGATGATCGGTGATCAGGAGATCCGGCGCGAGCCCGCCCCGAAGCGCGGCCAAAGCCTCCTCGGCCGAGCCGGTGGCGTGAACCTCGAAGCCGAGATCCTCGAGCATGACGGCGGTGCTCTCCCGGACCAAGATCTCGTCATCCACCAGAAGCACTTTGCCCGCCCCCAAAGCGCCCGCCGGGACATCTTTGGAGTCAATCGCCGTCAATGCCTCGGTAGCCACCGGCAGCCACAGCTGAATCGTCGTCCCAAGGCCGGGTTTGCTCCTGATCGTCAAGGCGCCGCCGAGCTGGGAAATCAGACCGTGGACCATGGACAAGCCAAGGCCGGTGCCGCGGCCCACGCCCTTGGTGGAGAAGAAGGGCTCGACCGCGCGGGCCGCGACCTCCTCGTCCATGCCCGTACCGGTGTCGGAGATGGCGAGTTGCACGTAGCGGCCGGGAGCAACAGCGATGTCCTGATCGGGCGCGACCCCGGTCTCCTCCGCCCGAATAAAGAGCTGCCCGCCGTCCGGCATGGCGTCACGGGCGTTCACCGCCAGGTTGAGGATCGCCATTTCAAGCTGGTTCGCGTCCGCGAGCACGTTGGGGAGCGTCTCGGGGACATCGACGATCAGCTTGATCCGTGGACCTGAAGTGCTCGCGATCAGCTCGGCCATGCCGTCGACCAGGGGCCTCAACGCGACCGCGCTCGGCTGGAGCGGTTGGCGGCGCGCGAACGCGAGCAGCCGCTGGACCAGGGTCTTGGCGCGCTCAGCCGATTGGAGCGCGCCATCGAGGAGACGGCGGGCGCGCTCGTCGCCAATGCCGCGGCGATGAAGCATGTCGAGACTGCCGATGATCGGCGTGAGCAGATTGTTGAAATCGTGAGCGACGCCGCCGGTGAGCTGCCCCATCGACTCCAGCTTCTGGCTCTGCCGAAGCGCTTCCTCGGCCCGGACGCGCTCGGCGACCGCGGCGGCGACCCTCTCCTCCAGAGTGTCGTTCAGCAGGCGCAGCTCATGCTGCGCCGACTTGAATTCGTGAATGTCGGTGCAGGTCCCGAACCAGCGTACGATTCGCCCCTGATCGTCGCGCACGCATTGGGCGCGGCCGATCACCCAGCGATACTGGCCGCTATGGTGCCGAAGCCGATACTCGATCTCGTAGGGCTCGCCCGTCGCCAGGCACTGGCGCCAGACCGACCAGGCGCGGTCCTGATCGTCAGGATGGAACATCCCGGCCCATTCCTCGCCGTCGGTCGAGCCCTCCGGCACGCCGGTAAATTCATACCAGCGGTGGTTGTAATAATCGTGGAAGCCATCCGGGCGGGTGGACCAGATCATCTGGTCGATCGAATCGGCGATCGCCTGATATTTCTGCTCGCTTTCGCGCAAGCGGGTCTCGATCGCCTTCTGTTCGGTGATGTCGATGAACATGCCGTCCCAGGCGAGACGGTCGCCATCCAGTCGGCGCGGCGCCGAGATGATCCGGCACCAGCGGGTCTCATCGTTCCTGGTGAAGGCGAATTCGTGATTGAACGGAGCCATCTTCGCGATCGCCTCCGCTTCGGCCTGCGCCATTCGCTCGCGATGGTCAGGGTCGATGACCTCATAGAGGTTCAGCGGATCGCGAAGCACGTCTTCCGCCTTTACCCCGGTCAGGGTCTCGCAGTTGCGCGAAACGTAGGTAAAGACGCGCTCGCTTCCGTCCGAGCGCATGACGATCTGATAGACCATGCCGCCGGGCAGCGTGTCGGCCAGCGCCCGGCGCTGCGCCTCGCTTTCCCGAAGCGACGCTTCGGCACCGGCTCTCTCGACCGTGGCCCAGGTGCGCTCGGCCACTTCACAGACCAATTGCGCATCGGCCTCAGTCCAGTCGCGGGGCGTGCTGGCATGGACGTAAAGGGCCGCCCGCATCCGGCCGTCCTTGATCAGCGAGCTGGTGATCGCAGCACGGGTTTCGATGGCCTCGAAGGCGGCAAGCGAGTCCGGCGCATTGGTCCGCGGATCCTCATGGACGTCGCCGACGACCAGTGGCTCTCCCTTGCGGAGCGCCCGAAGGATGGACGGACCGAAGGCTTCAAGGTCATGGGTCCCTTCGCGCGACGAGACGGTCCCGTCGGTCCAGTTTCCCTCGGTCGTGAAAAAACGCGCACCGGGGTCGACCTCGCCATAGCCGACCCGACTCGCACTGAGGAAATTCCCCAGCTCGGCCTGAACACAGGCAATGATCTCGGCAGGTTGCGAAAGCGCGCGCAGCTTGTCGCTCAGGTCGAGGAGGAAGCGGTCCCGCCTGTGACGGAGGACGGATCCGGTAGTCTCGTTTCCCTGGTTGAAGATGCCGACGACCTGGCCTCGCTCTCCGCGCACCGGCGTGAAGCTGTAGTTCCAGTAGGTCTCGTGGATTCGTCCGCCCCGCTTCATCGGCAGCATCTGATCGTAGGTCGAGAATCCGCGGCCGGTACGAAGCACCTCTTCGAGCTGGGGACCGACGACTTCCCAGATGTCGGACCAGACTTCGCGGCCCGGCCTGCCGAGCGCCCATGGATGACGTTCGGCCGGTATCGGCGCCCAGGCATCGTTGTAGAGCAAGCGCAGCTCGGGACCCCAATAGATGGCGGTCGGGAAACTCGAGGTCAGGCAGATGCTCAGCGCTGAACGGAGCGACTGCGGCCATGAGGTCGGCGGTCCAAGCGGCGTCGACGCCCAGTCGAACCCGCGGATCAGTGCGCCGAGTTCACCGCCATCCTGGAGAAAGCTCAGATCGGCGGCGGCGGCGTCATCGGGCACAAGCATGCTTTCGTTCGGCGCTCGAGCAGGGCACTCCAGCGAAATTGCGCCATCGCCGAAAAAGCCTTGTCGGGCAACCTATTGGCTGGCCGGGTCCTGACTGTCGCGGTGCCGCCCCGATCGCCGTTGCTGGGCGCGTCGCGAGAGGATGTTCAACCCTTCGACCAGCACTGAGAAGCTCATCGCCGCATAGATGTAGCCCTTCGGAACGTGAACTCCGAAGCCGTCGGCGATCAAGACCGCGCCGATCATCAGCAGGAAGCCAAGAGCCAGCATCACGACCGTGGGATTGTTGGCGATGAAGCGGGCGAGCGGATCGGCGGCGAGCAGCATCACCGCGATCGCCACGAGAACGGCGATCACCATCACCGCCAGATTGTCGGTCATGCCGACGGCGGTGAGGATCGAATCGACCGAGAAGACCATGTCGAGAAGGATGATCTGGATGATCGCGGAGCCGAAGGTCAGGGTACCGAGGCGCTTCTTGTCGAGCAGATCGTCGGTGGCGACATTGTCGACATTGTGGTGGATCTCCTTGGTCGCCTTCCAGATCAGGAACAGGCCGCCGACGATCAGAATGAGATCGCGCCAGGACAAAGCCGTCTCGAACGTCGCCTCGCCATGCTCGCCGACCGGGCCGGTGATGCCGAGATCGACGACGGTCGCGGTGAGGCCGACGAGCCAGGCGATCATCGACAGGAGGATCAGCCTCATCACCAGAGCAAGCAGGATTCCGGTCCTTCGGGCCTTCTGTCTTTGCTCTTCCGGAAGCTTGTTCGACAGGATCGAGATGAAGATCAGATTGTCGATACCGAGCACCACCTCCATCACCACCAAGGCGAAGAGGGCGGCCCAGGCGGCCGGATCGGAGAAGAGGGCAAGAAGACTTTCCATGCCGGTCCCTTTCCAGAGCGAAGACGCCGACGCAATCCCGTCTTAGTGCCGGGGAGGATAAGCCGCGTCTTGCGGGATCGTTATTGCGCCGTCATGTTCCGCCGGGGGATCGGGGGGATTTGCCGTGAAGCTGTTGTTGCTCGTTCTGGCCTGTTTCGCCGCGACCGCGGCCTCGGCCCAGGACCTGGCGCTGAGGGGCGCGACCCTCGTCAATCCCGGCGCCGCGCCGGTGCCCAATGCCGTCGTCGTCGTCCGCGACGGCCGGATCATCCAGGCCGGCCCCGCCGGGCGGGTGCGAATTCCCGAGGGCGTGGAGGTGATCGACGCGACCGGCAAGTGGCTCGTCCCGGGCTATGTCGATTCCCACGTACACTTCTTCCAGTCGGGCGGCCTCTATACCCGGCCCGACGGAATCGACCTGCGCGCGGTGCGGCCGCACGAGACCGAGATCGCGGCGATCAAGGCGGACCTGGACGAGACCTTCGCCCGCTATCTCGCGAGCGGGATCACCTCGGTCGCCGACGTCGGCGGGCCGATGTGGAATTTCGAGGTCCGCGAGCGCGCCGCCGCCAATCCGCGTGCGCCATTGGTGGCGGTGGCGGGGCCTCTCATCTCGACCTGGGCGCCGCCCAATCTCACCGAGACCGATCCGCCGATCATCGCGGCCGCCACGCCGGAGGAGGCGCGGGCGCTGGTCCGGGCCCAGCTGCCGCGGCGGCCCGACTTCATCAAATTGTGGTACGTCGTCCTGCCCGGCCAGACCCCCGAGCAGTTCCTGCCGATCATGCAGGCGGCGGTCGAGGAAGCCCACGAGGCCGGGGTGCGGGTCGCCGTCCACGCGCCCGAGCTGGAAACGGCGCGGGCGGCGCTTCGCGCCGGCGCCGACATCCTCGTCCACGGCGTCGAGGACCGGCCGGTCGACGCGCCATTGATCGACCTGCTTCGCGAGCGGCGGGCGATCTACATGACGACGCTCGACGTCTATTCGGGATATCTGCGCACCTTCACCGGCCGCAACGGCTTCACCGAGCGGGAATATGCGCTCGCCGATCCGGAGGTGATGGGGACGTTGAGCGATCTGAGGCACCTGTCCGACAGCCTCGTCCCCGCCGGGATCCGCCGGCTGGCTGGAATGGAGCTGCCGCCCCAGCCGCTCGCCACCCAGATCGCCAATCTGCGGACCGTGAAGGAAGCCGGCGTGCCGATCGCGATGGGCACCGATGCCGGCAACATCGGCACACTCCCCGGCCCTTCCATCTACCGCGAGTTCGCGCTCATGGCCCGAGCGGGGATGAGCCCGAGCGAGGTGCTCGCCAGCGCAACGATCGTCGGCGCTCAGGTGATGGGGCGCGAGGCCGAGCTCGGCACGATCGCCGCCGGCCGACGTGCCGACATGCTCCTGCTCGACGCCGACCCGCTTGCGGACGTCGCCAACCTGTCGAGGATCGCCCTGGTCGTGAAAGGCGGCCGCGCCTTCCGCCAGACCGAGCTCATCCCCGCCGGCCCGGCCGACATCGTCCAGCGCCAGCTCAACGCCTACAATGCGCGCGACATCGACGCCTTCCTGGCCACTTATCATCCCGACGCCCGGCTCTATCAATTTCCGGACACGCTCCAGCGCCAGGGCCACGAAGCGATGCGGCGCACCTATGAGAGCCTGTTCCAGGAGCTTCCCGATCTCCACGCGCACGTCCCCCGCCGGATCGTCGTCGGCAATCACGTCATCGACGAGGAGATCGTCTCAGGCCTCCCCAACGACATGATCTTCCAGGCGACCGCCATCTACGAAGTGACCGATGGGCTGATCTCGAAGGTGTGGTTCATCGAAGGTGGCCCCGTCGAGAGGTCGCCATCGACGCCGGCGCCCGAACCTGCACGATGAGTGCCTAAAGCAGCTTCAGTTCCACCTCGACGTCGCCGCCGGCTTCAAGCTCTTCGGCGCGGCAGATCGCCTTCTTCACCGGCAGAAACCAGCCGCCGGACTTCTGCGGAAAAACCGACGTCGACCAGCGGCTGTCGCCGACATTCACCTCGACCTTGACCGAGCCGAAGCCGCGCCGACGCCCGAGCTCGAGCCGTCGGACCAGCTCGTGCTGGCGAATATGTTCCGCGGCGGCGCCGGTGATGACGACATAGCCCATGTCCCCATATTTTTCGGTGGCCCAGACGCGCAAAGGCGCCGTGAAGCTGAGCTCGGGCGCGGATTCATCAGGATCCATGGGCAAAGTCTGCCGTGTCCCAGGCCGGTTCGCAAATCCTCACCGGCTGCGGAGCGTCGGCTTCACGTCCACCGGCGCCGACACCATTGACGGCTGGATCAGGCGGCTTCGGACTTGCGCGACTGACGCTTGCGCTCGTGGGGATCGAGGTAGCGCTTGCGGATTCGGATCACCTTCGGAGTGACCTCCACCAGTTCGTCGTCCTGAATGTAGGCGATCGCCTGTTCGAGGGTCATCCGCTTCGGCGGAGTCAGGCGGATGGCGTCGTCCTTGCCGCCGCTGGCACGGAAGTTGGTGAGCTGCTTGGACTTGAGCGGGTTGACCTCGAGGTCCTGCGGCTTGGCGTTCTCGCCGATGATCATGCCTTCGTAGAGCTTCTCGCCGGGGCCGATGAACAGCACCCCGCGCTCCTCGAGCATGTTGAGCGCGTAAGGCACCGCCTCGCCCTGCTCCATCGAGATCAGCACGCCGTTCTGGCGGCCCTGGATCGGCCCCTTGTACGGACCGTATTTCTCGAACAACCGGTTCATGATGCCGGTGCCGCGGGTGTCGGACAGGAACTCGCCATGATAACCGATCAGGCCGCGCGAGGGGGCCGAGAAGGTCAGACGGGTCTTGCCGCCGCCGGACGGGCGCATGTCGGTCATCTCGCCCTTGCGCTGGG
>DAINCA010000051.1:0-11209 GCA_036732645.1 Allosphingosinicella sp. | reverse complement strand
GATGCACCCCCAGTTGAGGCAGATGCCGCCGAGCAGCTCGCGCTCGACGATCGCGACCTTCAGCCCCAGCTGCGCCGCCCGGATCGCCGCGACATAGCCGCCGGGCCCGGAGCCGAGAATGATAAGATCGTAGGTGTCAGCCATTCCAGTACCTTCCGTAGTCGATCGCGCAGCTTCAGGCCGTCAGGGCGCGGCTGGCTCCGACGGCGCTCTCATCGGTTGGCCCAGGCCAGAAAGGCCCAGGCGAACAAGGTGACGATGGAGAAGATCGGCCAGGACCAATAGAGGTGAAGGTTGGCGACAGTGAAGTCGACGACGCCCCGATGGATCCAGCCGCCGAGCGCGGCGGGATCGTCGCGCATGACGTAAGGCACTGCGAGAGCGGCCACTCCGCCGATCGCGACCGCCGGAACGAGGGCCATCAGGCGAGCATTCCGAGCGGGCTTTCGATCAGACGTTTGAAGGCCTGCATGAGCCTTGCTCCATCCGCGCCGTCGATGGCGCGGTGGTCGAAGCTGCCGGTGGCGCTCATTATCGTCGCCATCTGCAGGCTGTCATTGATCACATAGGGTCTCTTCTCGCCCGTCCCGATTGCCATGATCATGCCCTGGGGCGGATTGATCACGGCATCGAAATGCTTGATCCCGTACATGCCCATATTCGAGATCGACGCGGTACCGCCCTGATATTGGTGCGGCTGGAGCTTGCCTTCCCGGGCCAGGCCGGCGAGCTCGCTCATCTCCCGCGATATGGCGGAAAGCGACTTCGAGTCGGCGCCGGAGATGATTGGCGTTATAAGCCCGTTCGGGATCGATACGGCGACCGAGATGTCGGCGCGCTGATATTTGAGCAACTGGTCGCCCGAAAGCGAGACGTTGCATTCCGGGACCTCGATCAAGGCAACGGCAAGCGCCTTGATCAGAAGGTCGTTGACGCTGAGTTTCACCCCCCGGCTTTCGAGCCCCTTGTTCAGTTCTCCGCGCAACTTGAGCAGCGCGTCGAGCTGGATGTCGACCGTCAGGTAGATGTGCGGAATGGTCTGCTTCGCCTCGGTCAGCCGGCGCGCGATCGTCTTTCGCATGTTCGACAGCTTGACCGACTCGTGCGGGATCTCGGTTTCCACAGTCTCCGAAGCGACGGGTGCAGGTGCCGACGCCACTGCGGGCGCCTCGGCTCGGGCCGCCGGCGCCTTGCCAGCCGCTTTCTCTATGTCGGCCTTGACGATCCGGCCGCCAGGGCCGGAGCCGATAAGACCGGAAATGTCGATATTCTGCGCCTCGGCAAGGCGGCGCGCGAGCGGGCTTGCCTTGACTCGGTCACCACTGTCGTGACGCGGCTGCGGCGCCTCGGATTTGGCCGGCGTCGGATCGGGTTTCGGCTGCCGCTGTGGCGCCGCTTCCTCGGTTGCGGGCTGTCCGGCCCCGGTCTCGCCACCCGTCTTGGCAACCGGTTCCTTCGCATTTGTCGGAGCGGAAGCAGCGGACGCGTCCTCACCTTCTTCGGCAATCAAAGCGATGACCGTGCCGACCTTCACCTCGTCGGTTCCTTCAGCCACGAGAATCTTCGTAATCGTGCCTTCATCGACGGCTTCGAACTCCATCGTCGCCTTGTCTGTTTCGATCTCCGCGAGGACGTCGCCGGACGCGACCGAATCCCCCTCCTTCACCAGCCACTTGGCGAGCGTTCCCTCCTCCATCGTCGGGGAGAGCGCCGGCATCTTCAATTCGATCGGCATGGAAGAGGCTATCCTTTCGCGTGCAGAGCGCTTTGCTGTCCAAACAGCAAAGCAAGGGCCGCGGTCAAGCCTCGTGAGCGGTCGCTGGTTCGCCTGATCGGACCCCAATGCTTGCGCGAACGCATGATCTGTCGCACCGTTCATTTGCCCGGCCTGGAACGGCGCTGCTTGAGGCAGCCCATCCCCGCCGGACAGGAGATGGAATGCGCTCATATCTGGTCGTGATGGACGAGACGGAAGAGGCGCTGGCCGCCTTGCGCTTCGCCGCGCGAAGGGCCGCCCGTACCGGCGGCGGAATTGAGATATTGGCGGTCATTCCGCAGCAGGAGTTCGTCCAGTGGGGCGGCGTCCAGGCGGCGATGGAGGAAGAAGCGCGACTGCGCGCGGAGGCGATGGTCGTTCAGGCTTCTGGAGCGATCTCCGAGGAAGCGGGGATCAAGCCTTCGATCACGGTGCGCCAGGGCGATCCCGTCAAGGCGGTGAGCGAATTGCTCAAGGAGCGTGAGAACATCGCGGCTCTCGTCCTCGCCGCAGCCCGCGAAGGCGGCCCGGGCCCGCTGGTCAGCCATTTCGCCGGTTCGGTGGCTGGAAGCCTGCCCTGCCCCTTGATCATCGTTCCGGGAGCTCTCGACGACGAGGCGATGGCGAGAGTCGGTTAGTCGACGCCGGCTGCGTTCGTCACACTCGACCCTGGCCATCCCCCAAACGGTCCGAAATCCTTCGCACCAGTTCCAAAATGTGCTCGAGGTCTACGGAGTCGAACCGGCCGGGAACGGGACTGTCGAGGTCGAGCACACCGAGCAGGACATCGTTCTTCACGATCGGCACGACCAGTTCGGAGCTGGAAACCGCGTCGCAGGCGATGTGTCCTGGAAAAACATTGACGTCCGCGACGCATTGCGGAGTCCGGCTGGCCGCAGCCGTGCCGCAGACGCCATTGCCGAAGGGAATCCTGATGCAGGCGGGCCGACCCTGGAACGGCCCAAGCACCAGCTCGCCGCCGACATTTCGATAGAAGCCCGCCCAGTTGAGCTCCGGCAGCGTTTCCCACAAAAGAGCGGCGACGTTCGCCATATTCGCGATCGCATCGGGCTCGCCGGTCGTCAGAGCATCGGCTGCCTCGATCAGCTCGGCATAAAGCTGATCCTTGTCGCTTGCTTCGATCCGGAAATCATACATCAGTCGATCTCACCTTTCCGCGGCCCTGCTTGACCGATCCGCGCTGTTTCTTGGCGTCGACCCTTTTCGCTTTCGCCGCGCGGCTTGGCCTGGTCCGGACTCGTTTAGCCTGGCGGATATGGGCACGGGCAATCAGATCCGCCAGCCGCATTCGCGCTTCTTCCCGATTGGCCTCTTGAGTGCGGTGGCTCCGGGCCGTGATGACGATTTCCCCGCTTTCGGTCATTCGGCTGCCGGCAAGCGTCTTGAGCCGGCGATAGGTGTCAGGTTCCAGCCCGAGCTTGAAAACGTCGCAGCGCAGCTGACAGGCCGTCGCAACCTTGTTGACGTTCTGGCCCCCGGGGCCGCTGGCGGCGAGGAACGTCTCGGACAAGGCGGCTTCCGGGATGTCAAACTCCGACATCGATAAATCCGGCATGTGCGAACGACGGCGGAAGCGGCGCCCGCGCCTCGATCGGCGGCTTGTTACCCCGCTCAACGCGAAGCGAGAGCGCGTGAAGCAGCATCGGCCCGCGGCCGTCACCATAGACCGGGTCACCGCTGATCGCGATCCCGATCCCGTCGGCGGCATGTACCCGAAGCTGATGAGTGCGTCCGGATTCCGGCCGGAACAGAACCAGAGCCTTGTCGCCTTGCGTGTCGATGATCTGCCAGGCGGTCACTGCGGTCTTGCCCGCGGGATCAGCGCGCATTCGCCAGCCCTGCTCCCGGCTGGAGACCTTGGCCAATGGCAGATCGACCCGCCCCTCCTTGGCGGCTGGCACTCCGGCGAGCACGGCAAGATAGGTCTTCTCCACCTGGTCCTCTTCGAAGGCCTTGGCGAAGCGTTTGTGGGCCTTGGGATGCCGAGACAGGAGCAGGCAGCCGGACGTGTCCCGGTCGAGGCGATGGACCGGCGAAGGCGATCGGTGGAAGCCGAAGCGAAGGTCGGCAAGATGATCCTCGAGGCTGTCACGGGTCCTGGGGCCGGGATGGACGGCGAGACCCGGCGGCTTGTCGATCACGATCGCCTCGCCGTCGATGAACAGGATTCGGTTGGCCCAAGCGTCCATGTCCTTAACGCCTGCCATGCCCGCGACGCGCTCGCAACCGCTGGAACCGGCCTTGAGAATAAACGCATTTAACATGAAATTAACCTTTTGCGTTCACACAGGTAAACCGGATACGAATTGGTCAGGGCATTCGGCTTGTCGCCGACGTCCGTGTCCAGAGGGGGCGAAATCATGCGTGTGCTGCTGATCGAAGACGAGCCGACGACGGCCAAGGCCATCGAGCTCATGCTCAACACCGAAGGCTTCAACGTCTATACCACCGACCTCGGCGAGGAAGGCTTGGACCTCGGCAAGCTGTACGATTACGACATCATCTGCCTCGACCTAAATCTTCCGGACATGCACGGCTATGACGTGCTGAAGAAGCTTCGCACCGCCAAGGTGGGGACTCCGGTCCTGATCCTTTCCGGAGTTGCGGAAATGGACAGCAAGGTCAGGGCGCTTGGCTTCGGCGCCGATGATTATGTCACCAAGCCGTTCCACCGCGACGAGCTGGTGGCCCGGATCCATGCCATCGTCCGACGCTCGAAGGGGCACAGCCAATCGGTCATCAAGACGGGCAAGCTGGCGGTCAATCTCGACGCGAAGACGGTGGAGGTCGACGGCGCCAGGGTCCACCTGACCGGCAAGGAATATGCGATGCTGGAGCTGCTGTCGCTCCGCAAGGGGACGACGCTCACCAAGGAGATGTTCCTCAACCACCTCTATGGCGGGATGGACGAGCCCGAGCTCAAGATCATCGACGTCTTCATCTGCAAGCTGCGCAAGAAACTGTCTTTGGCCTGCGGCGGGGAGAATTACATCGAGACCGTCTGGGGCCGCGGCTATGTGCTTCGCGAACCCGACGACGTCGAGGCCACCAAGGTCGCCTGAATTTTCCGAAGGGGGAAATGAGCCGGCGTCCGCATAGCAGCGGGCGCCGGCCTGTTTATTGGCGATCGCGGAGTTTCGAGCGCAACGGTGTCCATGGCTTCAATGGGCACGCATCCTGACGGGACCTCGCGCATTGAGCAGGCGTGAAGATCGCCACATTCAACGTCAACGGGGTCAATGGCCGGCTTGAGCTGCTGCTGGAGTGGCTCGCCGAAGCGCAGCCGGACGTGGCCTGTCTTCAGGAGCTGAAGAGCCCGGACGACAAATTCCCGGTCAGGGCTATCGAGAAAGCCGGCTACGGCGCGATCTGGCACGGCCAGAGCCGCTGGAACGGTGTCGCCATCCTTGGCCGCGGCTGCGAGCCGGAAGAAACCCGGCGCGGACTCCCCGGCGACCCGGACGACAGCCATTCGCGCTATATCGAGGCAGCGGTGAATGGCGTCCTGATCGGCTGTCTTTATCTGCCGAACGGCAATCCCGTCCCCGGGCCCAAGTTCGATTACAAGCTAAAGTGGATGGAGCGGCTCATTGCCCATTCTTCCGAACTGGCGGAACTTGATTGCCCGGTCGTGCTCGCCGGCGATTATAACGTGATTCCAACTGAAGCGGACGTCTACAAGCCGGAACGCTGGCTGGACGATGCGTTGTTCCAGCCGCAACCGCGCGAACAATATCGAAAGCTGCTCGCCAAAGGCTGGACCGACGCGATCCGGCACCTGCATCCCGACGAGACGATCTATACCTTCTGGGATTATTGGCGGAACGCCTGGGCCCGCAACGCCGGGATCCGGATCGATCACCTTCTGCTCAACGGCCATGCCCTGCGCCGGCTGGCATCGGCTGGCGTCGACCGCGACATAAGGGGGCGGCCGCATGCGAGCGACCATGCTCCGACCTGGATAGTCCTGAATGAGGAAAGCTGAGGTAAGGATCGAGCGGGTTTAAGACCACGCCATCCTTGCGAAGGGACATCGCGCGGCCGGCGCGCGCCTCATGGTCCGCACAAAGTAATGGGGGCTGGCATTGCTGCCAGCCCCCACTTTCCTTGGGTCGATACCAAAGCCGGTGAGGGCCAGGCTTTCTTCCCTTGGCGGATCGGAATTCGGCCAAGACCTTGCGGCCCAGGTCGTTTCCCTCTCGGGTCGCCGCGCCGTGACATTGCTGCCGCGGATCGGTCCCCAGTTCAGGTGCTCCTCGAAACATTGCTGCTTCGCCAGCTTCCCCAGGTCTCCGCGGAATATTGCTATTCCTTGGACGCCTGTCAGGCTCGCATCGAAATATCGCTATTTCGCCGATGGCCCTTTCGCTCGGCTTTTGCCCGAAAGCTCCAGCTTCGCAGGACTTCCTTCGGAAAGTGGGGTCGGCTCCGGCTTGCACCTTCGCCTCACGCTTCTTCCTGGGATCGCCCTTCCATCGCTTCTTCGTCGATAATCCTTGCGGATACTCGCCGCTTCCCGCGCTGGCCTCGGTCCTCTACTTTCCTTCGTTTCCGAAGGTCCGCTTCTGACCGCGGATGATCTTCATGACTCGACTTTCCGAGTCGCTCCAAGCGAAATCTTTCGAGTCGGGCCTGTGGATAACGAGGATAACGTGGATAAGTATGAAACATGGGTTATTTGGGTTGGCAGGTGTAAGCGCGACGAGCCCGGACGCCAGGGGGGTTGAGCGCGGCATCGCGGCGCCTTGTTCGCCTTGCGTAGCTCACTAGATAGCGCTCGAGAATGAGGGACAGGGTTGATGGCGATAGACGACAAGGATCAGCCGCAGACGACGCATGACGCCGCCCCAACTCCCTTCCCCACCCTCGAAGAACTCCAGCACTGGACCTTCGTGATGGGCCGCGCGCAACAGATGATGATGGAGCATCTCGCCGCGCAGGTCGGTGAGGCGGCTGCGCATATTCCCGCCGATCCTTCCAAGGTGGCCGCATCCTGGCCGGGCATGAGCCTGTTCGCGGACCCCGCGGCGATCGCTCGCCAGCAATCTGAACTCTGGTCGGAAGGCCTGTCGATCTGGCAGCGAGCGCTGGGTTTCCCGGCGCCAAGGGACGAGCTTCGTGACAAGGCCGACAAGGACCGGCGCTTTGCCGCCCCGGAGTGGCGGGACAATCCGTTGTTCGACACCATTCGCCAGACCTACCTGCTCGTTTCGGAACGCCTTCTGGGTTCGGTCGACGCGATGGAGGGTGTGGACGAGGCGACGCGCGAGAAGATCCGGTTCACGACGCGCGCGTTCGTCGACGCGATGGCACCGAGCAATTTTGCGCTGACCAACCCGCAGGTCATGGAGCGAGCGATCGAGACCAAAGGCGAGAGCCTGCTCAACGGCCTCGAACATATGCTGAAGGATCTCGGCAAGGGACAGCTGACGCATACCGATCCGGACGCTTTCGAGGTCGGCCGCAACATTGCCGTCACCCCCGGCAAGGTCGTGAAGCAGACTCGGCTCTATCAGCTCATCCAGTACAGTCCCACCACCGACAAGGTGCTCGAAACGCCCCTCATCATCTTCCCGCCCTGGATCAACCGCTTCTATATCCTCGATCTCAATCCGAAGAAGAGTTTCATCCGCTGGGCGGTCGAGCAGGGACTGACGGTCTTCGTCGTCTCTTGGAAGTCCGCCGACGAAAGCCTCGCCGACGTGACGATGGACGATTATGCCCTCGCCCAGGTCGAAGCGATCGAGACCGTGCGCGATGTCCTCGGCGTCGGGAACGTCCATGCCATCGGTTACTGCGTCGCCGGCACGTATCTTGCCGCAACGCTCGCATTGCTGGCGGCGCGCGGCGAGTCGGACAAGGTCGCCAGCGCCACCTTCTTCACCGCACAGGTGGATTTTTCAGAAGCCGGCGATCTCAAATTGTTCCTCGGCGACGAGCAGATGGAGCTGATCCGGCAACTCGGCTCGGAACATGGCTATCTCGACGGCCGCTACATGGCCGCAACTTTCAATCTCCTTCGCGGCCGCGACCTCATCTGGAACTACGTGACCAACAATTACCTGCTCGGCCAGGACTATCCGCAGTTCGACCTCCTCCACTGGAATTCCGACACGACCAACCTGCCGGCCGGTTGGCACCAGGCCTACCTTCAGCAGCTCTATCGGGAGAACAAGCTCGTCCAGCCTGGAGCGATAAGTATTGACGGCACGCCCATCGATCTCCGCAAGGTGACGACTCCGACCTACGTCCAGGCGGGCCGCGAGGATCATATCGCACCGCCGCAGAGCGTCTGGAAGATCACTCATCATTTTACCGGCCCGATCCGGTTCGTTCTCGCCGGGTCTGGCCACATCGCCGGAGTCGTCAATCCGCCGGAGGCTCAGAAATATCAATATTGGACCAACGATGAGAAGGTCGACACGCTCGAAGGATTCATCGCCGGGGCGATCGAGACGAAGGGCAGCTGGTGGCCTGACTGGATAAAATGGATCCGTGGACATTCGGACAAGGAAGTCTCTGCCGAGGGTGCCCGGGTTCCGGGCAAGGGAAAGCTCAAGGCGATAGAGGCCGCCCCGGGAAGTTACGTGAAGTCGCGCTGACGCGGTCGGGCCGGTCCCGCCCGCTCCAATTTTTTGCTGCACTGCACCAAAACCTCTTGAATTGGGTCGCCGACTGACCTATTTGCTGCACTGCAACAAATCAGGGAACCGAGGCCATGGCCGACCAGACCGCTACAGAAGTGACCGCAGCAGCCGCCAAGGACGTGGCCGCTCAATCGCCCGCCAACGCGCCTGTCGCCGCGAAGGCCGTCGAGCCGAAAGCTTCGTCCGCCCCCGCCAAGTCGGAGCCCTCCAAGGCTCCCGCCAAGTCGGCTTCTGCCCCCGCTCCGGCTAAGCGCGCCGCTCGCAAGACGACCGCAAAGCGGAACAAGGTGGCCAAGCCGGCGAGAAAGCCGACCAACCGATCCAGCACGAAGCCGGCAGCCAAGCCGGCCGTCCAATCCAGGAAGCCGGCTCGCGCCGGCGCCAACCGCAAGAATGAAGGAGTTGTCATCATGAACAAGCAGACCAAGCAGACGGTCGACGCCGGCCTGTTCGCCGCCGACCAGTTCAAGGGCGTCTTCGGCGACGTCAACGAGCGCGCCAAGGTGGCCGCCGAGCGTTCGGCCAAGGTTGCCGAAGAGTTCGCCGAGCTGACCCGTGGGAATGTCGAAGCCGTCGTCGCTTCCTCGAAGATCGCCGCCAAGGGCGTCGAGGCGCTGAGCCAGGAAGCCGCCGAATATAGCCGCAAGGCTTTCGAGGAAGCTTCGGCCACCCTCAAGAGCTTCGCTGAAGTGAAGTCGGCCACCGACTTCTTCAAGCTGCAGGGCGACTATGCCCGCGCCGCTTTCGACAGCGCGGTCGCCGAGAGCGCCCGCCTCAGCGAGACGGTCCTTAAGCTCGCCGGCGACGTCGCCGAGCCGATCACCAGCCGCTACACCGTCGCGGCCGAGCGCGTGAAGACCCTCGCGGCGTAAGCCTTTCGAGAGTCGGTCGCGCCGACCGTGGAAAAGGGCGGCCCTCCCTCGGGAGTGGCCGCCCTTTTTGCATTCTCATGATCGGCGGATCGCCCGCGACCGTCTATATTGGCGTCAAACCAGCCCTCCGTCGCCGCGTCGGCACCGGTCTTCGACAGTTCGGTTCACCGCACTTGCAGCAGACGGGCACCATGTCCTATTTTCGGCGTTGATATGACCATGATCGAGTTTGTGATTAGAGCGTCCGGCGATGAGCGCATCGATGACGATAGCGGCCTCGGCGTCGCGACCAAGACGCGCACCCGCACCAAGACGCCGTCCCCTTACAAGGTGCTGATGCTGAACGATGATTACACCCCGATGGAATTCGTCGTCCACGTCCTTCAGAGCTTCTTCCGAATGAGCATCGAGGATGCGACTCGCGTGATGCTCCATGTTCATCAGCGCGGCGTCGGCGTCTGCGGAATCTTTCCTTACGAAGTTGCCGAGACCAAGGTTTCCCAGGTGATCGAATTCGCGCGCCAGAATCAGCACCCTCTGCAGTGCACGCTGGAAAAGGCCTGAGCCGCGAGCTCGATCAGCCGCGAAATCTAGCGCGGCGAAGGGAGCCAGCTGGTTTCGGCCAGGCTGCGGTCGGAATAACTGGCGTCCGCGCAAAGCCTGGCTTCGTCCACCACCCTGACGTGACCGCCGCCATTGCGTTCGATGATCCCGTCCTCGACGAGGCTTCGAACCATCCGGTTGACATGAACCGCGGTGAGCCCGGTCGCGTCGCCAATTTCTTCCTGGGTCAGCGGCAGCTGAAATTTCCCGTTCTCGGCAAGGCCAAGCGTCCTTAGCCGACCGAGCAATTCGCAAAGCAACGAAGAAACGCGGGCACGCGCGGAGGTGCGCCCGATCGATGCGAGCCGGTCAGCAAGCGACACCCGGTCGGCGACGTTCAGTGCCAGGATCATCGACGCGAGCCGGGGATGTTCGCTGACCAGGGATGCGAGGCGTTCGCGGCTGAATGGGCAAAGGACCGCCTCGGTCACCGCCGTCACCGTTTCCGGCGATCTCGAGAAGGCGAGCAAGGGCAAACCCAGGATGTCGCCCTGAAAATGGAAGCGCATGATCTGGCGGCTGCCATTGCCCAGGATGACGCTGCTGTGAACCCAGCCGCTTCGGACGATGAAGAGTTCGCGGGCTTTGTCATTCTCGGCGATGATGACGGTGCCGCGCCGGCATGGGCGGTCCTGCTCTTCGAGCGCGTCGAGCGCCGCCATTTCGGCAGACGACAGCCGAACATGGCGGCCAAGCCGCTCAGCCAGACAACTCCCCCCCAAACGCAAACCCCCGATACGCCGTACACTTGGCGCGGATGATAACCTATAATCTCCCATGCTGCGCTAATCGAAATCAATAGCCGAACGGCAACCGATTTTAGTTCGCTTTGTCGGGTTCACCGAGATTTGCGCGGTCGCGACCCGTTGCGACCAACCGGCCCACCCCTTAAGGGCGGCAGCATGGACAGGATCATCATCCGGGGCGGTCGGCCGCTCAAGGGCAAGATACCCATTTCAGGGGCGAAGAATGCCGCCTTGACCCTTCTGCCTTGCGCCCTTTTGACGGACGAGCCACTGACTTTGAGGAACCTCCCGCGGCTCGCGGATGTCGACAGCTTCGGGCACCTGCTCAACCAGCTCGGGGTCTCGACGACGATCGAAGGATCCAAGCCCGACGATTTTGGTCGGGTCATGACGCTTCGCGCCTCGACCATTACGTCGACGGTGGCGCCCTACGACATCGTCAGGAAGATGCGGGCATCTATTCTGGTACTCGGCCCCCTGCTGGCTAGGACAGGGGAAGCCACTGTTTCGTTGCCCGGGGGCTGCGCGATCGGCACTCGTCCCATCGATCTCCACCTGCGCGCC
>DAINCA010000050.1:7154-11325 GCA_036732645.1 Allosphingosinicella sp. | reverse complement strand
TCCATCTCCTGGCCGATCTTGCGATGGTCGCGCTTGGCCGCTTCCTCGAGCCGGACGAGATGCGCCTCGAGCTGCTTCCGATTAAGCCAGCCGGTGCCGTAGATTCGCGAGAGCATCGCGTTCTTCTGATCGCCGCGCCAGTAGGCGCCGGACACTCGAGTCAGCTTGAACGCCTGGGGATCGAGCTTTCCGGTCGACTCCAGATGGGGCCCGCGACACATGTCGAGCCACTCGCCGGAACGGTAGACGGTGAGTTCTTCCTCGTCAGGGAGCTCGGCGGCCCATTCCGCCTTGAAGCTTTCGCCGTTTCTCTTGAAATGTTCGATCAGCTGATCGCGGGCCCAGACTTCGCGGACGAGCTTCTCGTCGCGTTCGATGATCCGGCGCATCTCCGCCTCGATCGTCGGAAGGTCCTCCTCGGTGAACGGTCCCCGCTCGGGATTGGGCGCGAAATCGTAATAGAAGCCGTCGTCGGTGGCGGGCCCGAAAGTGATCTGGGTTCCCGGGAAGAGGTTCTGAACCGCCTCGGCGAGGACATGGGCGTAATCGTGCCGAACGAGATCAAGCGCGTCGGCCTCGTCGCGGGCGGTGACGATCGCGAGGTCAGAGTCGCCCTCGATCGGGCGGGTGAGGTCGCGGACCTCGCCGTCGACCCGCGCGGCCAAAGCGGCCTTGAGCAGGCCAGGACCGATCGCCGCGGCAACGTCCGCCGGCGTCGTCCCGCGCGGAACTTCGCGCGAGGAGCCATCGGGCAGGCGGATCTTGATCATCTCGGACATATTCGGGGCGGATGCTCTCTTGGCTGTTGAGCGCCATATAAGCGGCGAAGCAAAGCAAGCAAACCGAAGCCCTGCGCCGAACGCGTTCCACGCCTGTGTCCGAGATGGTAAGAGGGGCGCACCGGCTCCCCGTCGGAGTCGGAAACCGAAAAAAGGGGAAGTCATGGTGAGGAAGTTCGTCAGCGCGACCGTCTCGGCCGCCCTTTGTCTCCTGTCCACAGCGCCGGCCGTGGCCCAGGAATACCGATTTAGCGGGTTCGATTCGCCGCGCGGGGCGACGGCAACCGTAAATCTGAGGGTGCCGATGGGGCGCGAGCATGCTCAGAAGGCCAGCTACGGACTGACGTTCGGCTATGGCCAGGAGATGGGCCGCGCAACTTTGGACGGCCGAACGACCAGCCGCTTCGTCAACCTTGCCGACCTCCGTTTCTCCGGTGACCGACTGAGGAGCGCGCGGGTCGCCAGTTTCGATCTTGCCAATCTCGATAAGGACCGGCGTCTCAATCTCACCGGCGGTGGTATCGGCGGCTCCGGGTTCATCATTGGCGCTATCGCCGCCGGAGCCCTGATCTGCTTCGTCATCACCGACTGCTTCGACGATGACGACGAGGATATGCCGAACTGAGTATAAGAGGCGCCGGCCGACGGGCCGGCGCCATAATCCAGCGCGCAACGCGAATTGGCGTCGTCCGGATGGCGGCGAGATCCGCGTTCCTCCTTGCCGCGTCGAGTGCCTAGATCTTCGTCAGGCCGTTCCACCGGATTGCAAAGCCCTCTAAGGCGCGCGGATGGATACAGTTCGATATCTCGAGGTCGGCGAGAATCTTCGCCTGGCCTATCGTCACCGCAACGGCCGGAGCCCAACGATCGTCTTTCTGCCCGGCTACATGTCGGACATGGATGGCGGGAAGGCGACCGCCCTCGACGCCTGGGCAGAGGCCGAAGGCCACGCGATGCTTCGCTTCGATTATGCCGGCTGCGGCCTGAGCGGCGGCGACTTCTCCACCCAGACCCTGCATGGCTGGCGGGGCGACGCGCTGGCGATGATCGACGACGTCGTCGAGGGGCCGGTGGTACTGGTCGGATCGTCGATGGGCGGCTGGCTGATGCTTCTGGTCGCTCTCGCCCGGCCCGATCGGGTAAGAGGCCTGGTCGGGATCGCGGCCGCGCCGGATTTCACCAGCTGGGGCTTCAGTGCTGAACAGAAACAGATCATCCTTAGCGAAGGGCGACTGGAAGAACCGAGCCCTTATGGCGAGCAGCCTTACGTCACCACTCGCGCCTTCTGGGAGAGCGCCGAGGCTCTCAGGCTGATGTTCGGTCCGCTCGAGCTCGACTGCCCAACGCGGCTGCTCCACGGTCTCGAAGATACCGATGTCCCCTGGGAATGGTCGCTCGAAATCCTGAAGCGGCTCCGTTCAGCCGACGTGCAGTTGAGTGTGGTCAAGGACGGCGATCACCGTCTGTCGCGAGACTCCGATCTCGCCTTGCTCACGTCTACCGTGAAGGTGCTTCTGGAGCAGTTGAACCCGTGAATCCCATCTTTCCATTGATCGCTCTTGCCGCAGTCCAGGCCGCGGCCCCCGTCGGTCCGCAGGAGGCGCCGGAGGCTCGTTATCGCCGCTGCGCCGATCAGGTTCGCGCGGCCCCGGCCCAGGCGGTGGAAACCGCCGGTCGTTGGCTAAACCAGGGAGGCAGCCTCTATGCCCGCCAGTGCCTCGGTCTGGCTTATGTGGCCCTTGAGCGCTGGGAACCTGCGGCTTCGGTGTACGAGCAGGCGGCGAACGAAGTGCCGCAGGCGCAGAACGCCTTGCGCGCCGACCTTTTCGTTCAGGCGGGCAATGCCTGGATCGCCGCAGCCCAGCCGACCCGTGCCATCAGCGCGTTCGATCAGGCGCTCACCGCCCCGGGATTGGCCGACGAGCTACGCGGCGAGGTTCATCTCGACCGCGCCCGGGCCCTGGTCGCGCTCGAAAATCCAGCGGGCGCGCGACGCGACCTCGACCGCGCTTTGCAGCTTGTTCCGTCGGATCCCTTTGCCTGGTATCTGTCGGCGGCTCTGGCCCGGCGCGAGGGCAATCTCAGCCGAGCGAGGGAAGATATCGGACGAGCACTGGAAATCTCCCCCGACAATCCGGACATGCAGCTTCTCGCCGGGACCCTCGCAGGCCTTGCCGGCGACCTCCAGGAAGCCGAGCGCCTCTATCGCCGAGTGGCGGAGCGTGCTCCCGAGGGCCCGGCCGGCCAGGCCGCCCGGGCCAGTCTCGAGACCCTCCGAGTCGTGGAGACACCCGACTCGTCCGCGCCATCCGCGCCGACGATACCGGCTCAGCCCGTATCGCCGCGGTGAAGCCGGCGCCTGTCCTCAGGGCCTAATCGAGATAGAATTCGATCGTCGTCACCACTCGGACTTTCTGAAACGGTGAATCGCGGCCGCCGTAGGTCTCCTCGGCATCGTCCCCGTCGCGCGGACCGATCGAGAAATAACCCTGCGTCGCCGATCTTATGCCGCCCACCTCGGTTTCCGAATCGTTGGCAAAGCGTTCGGCGCCGCTGCGCGCATCGCGGGTCGCCTCGGCGATCATCTCCGGCTTGATCGTGTTGAGGCGGGTGAAGACATATTGCATCGCCGAGCCCTCCTGGACCGCGACCCCGTTTCGGATCAGCTCGAACTGTCGAGCATGAGTGCGACGAGCGCGCATGACGTCGGTGGTGCGAAGCTGGACCCGCCGATTGATGGTCACGACGTTCTCGCCGCGATTGCTGTCGAAATACTGGTTCACCGAGCCGCCGGCATCGGTCACCGAATCGGCGGGGAAGCCGGCCGCCCGGAAGAATTCGGCGATGGTTCGAGCATCGCGATCGACCTCGGCCTGGACCGACGCGAGATCGCTGCCCTGAGCGGTGAAGGTGATGTTCCAGGTGGCAAGATCGGCGTTCACATTGCGCTCGGCGAGGCCCCGAACGGTTACCGAACGGTCTGCCATCCTCGCCCGCCTCAGTCCGTCCCCGAGCAGATAGCCGCCGACGATGATGCCGAGTGCGAGGATCGAGGCCGCGGCGAGAGCGAGGTTTCGACTGATCAACGAGCCTTCGGACATGCTACTGCTCCCGACATGCCGACTTGCGCGTTTGCAGAGCGGCGGTCCATCATTGCAGCCGTGTCGATGAACCGTGTATTTATAGAGATGAACTGAAAGAGTCTCAATGAAGTATTTGCACACGATGATCCGGGTATCCGACCTCGAGGAGACGCTGCGTTTTTTCGATCTGCTCGGCCTTCATGAGCTTCGCCGGATCGACAACGAGCAGGGCCGGTTCACCCTCGTATTCCTCGCCGCTCCCGGCGACGAATCGGCGCAGGTCGAACTCACCCACAACTGGGACGAGAA
>DAINCA010000050.1:0-7054 GCA_036732645.1 Allosphingosinicella sp. | reverse complement strand
TGGTGATGATCGAAGTCGCGCGCGTCCCCGCGCTTTCAGACAATTACATCTGGCTGGCGCATGATCCGGATAGCGGCGAGACGGCCGTGGTCGATCCGGCCGAAGCGACGCCGGTACTGGCGGAGGCCGATAGGCGCGGATGGCGGATCGGCCAGATCTGGAACACGCACTGGCATCCCGATCATACCGGCGGCAACGCGGCCATCAAGGCCGCCACTGGCGCACTGGTCACTGCGCCTACAGCCGAGGCCGATCGAATTCCGACCATGGACCGCGGCGTGGCGGAAGGAGACAAAGTGAGGCTAGGCAATTTCGAAGCGACGGTGCTCGAAGTGCCGGCGCACACCGCAGGTCACATCGCTTATCATCTGCCGTCCGCCGGACTTATCTTCGTCGGCGACACGATGTTCGCGATGGGCTGCGGCCGGTTGTTCGAAGGCACCGCCGACCAGATGCATGATAATCTGCAGCGGCTTGCCGGGCTGGCGCCTGAGACTTTGGTCTATTGCGCTCACGAATATACTCTCTCGAACGGGCGATACGCTCTGACGGCAGAGCCCGAGAATCCGGCTCTGCAGGAGCGGATGCGCCAGGTCGAAGCGGCCCGGGCGGCCGGCGAAGCGACGGTGCCGACGACGATCGCCCTGGAACGGGCGACCAACCCCTTCGTCAGGGCGGAGTCGGTCGAGCAATTCGCGGAACGAAGGAAAGCGAAGGACGCATTCCGGGGTTGATTGGGCAAGGAAGGAGAAGGGCCATGAAGGCGATCATTTCGCTGGCCGCCGCCGGCGCAGCGACATTGCTGGCGGGCTGCATGATGGATGACCAACCCGGCGTTTCGGCCGAGGCGCGAAGCCGGCTCGCGGCGGAATTGGACGGCTATGTCCCGGACGGTCCATCCGTGAGCTGCGTTCGGTCGCCAGACCTTCAGGGCAACCGGACGGTGGGGCCCGACACGATCCTGTTCTCGGGTTCGGCTGGCCGAAAGTGGGTCAACCATACGCGTGGCAGCTGTCCGAGCCTCGAATTCGGCCGAGCGCTTCGCTTCCGGACGACCTCGCCGCAGCTCTGCTCGGGCGACATCGCCACGGTGTTCGATCCGACGACCGGGATCGAATATGGCGGCTGCGCCCTCGGCGACTTCACGCCGTACCGCCGGGCGCGTTGATTAGTAACCGGCAGGCGGGTGGCGCAGCGGCCGCCTGCTACTTCCTGTAGAGCGCGTCCAGCCTCTCGCCATAGGCTGCCTTGATGACGTGGCGCCGGATCTTCACGGACGGTGTCAGTTGCTCGTTCTCGACCGTGAACGGCTCGTCGGCGACGATGATCCGTCGAACCTTCTCGATCACCGAAAGCTCGGCATTGACCCGGTCGACCGCCGCCCCGAGTGCCCGCACGAAATCGGGATCGGTCTTCATATGATCGAAGTTGCAGTTGCGACGATTGGCCGCGCACCAATCCGCCGACCATTCCGGATCGGGGACGATAAGCCCGACCAGATAAGGACGCTTGTCGCCGACCACCATCGCCTGGACGATCTCAGGCTGGAGCGTGAGCATTCCTTCGACCTTGGCCGGAGCGACATTGTCGCCCTTGTCGAGAATGATGATGTCCTTCTTGCGGTCGGTGATGACGATCCGGCCCTTGTCGTCGAGATGACCGACGTCGCCGGTATGGAGCCAACCGTCGATCAGGGTCCGGGCGGTCTGCGCCTCGTTGCGCCAGTAACCGTGCATCACCAGCTCGCCGCGGACGAGGATCTCGCCATCCTCGGCGATCTTCACTTCGGTGTTGATCATCGGCGGCCCGACCGTGTCCATCTTGATTCCGGCCTTGGGGCGGTTGCAGCTGATCACCGGCGCCGCCTCGGTCTGGCCGTAGCCCTGGAGCAGAGTGAGGCCGAGGGAATGGAAGAAGACCCCCACTTCGGGATTGAGCGGAGCGCCGCCCGACACCATCGCCTTGATCCGGCCGCCGAAGCGGGCCGCGATCTTCGGCCGCAGGGTCCTGCCCAGGAACAGGTCCATCGGCCGGTCCCACAAGGGCACCGAGCCGGCATAACCCTTCGCTCCGATCGCAAGCGCCCGTGACATCAGATAGTTGGTCAGTCGGCCCTGTTTCTCCACCTGCTTGAGAATTCGCTGACGAAGGACTTCGAACAAGCGCGGCACCACGACCATGATCGTCGGCTTCACCTCCTCGATGTTCGAGGCGAGCTTCTCCAGCCCTTCGGAATAATAGATCTGGGCTCCAAGCCCGATCGGGAAGAGCTGGCCGCCGCTATGCTCATAAGCGTGACTGGCCGGGAGGAAGGACAGGAACACTTCTTCGCCCCAGCCGAAATCTTCCGAGATGATGGCGGTACAGCCCTCGACATTGTGGAGCATGGCGCCGTGGTGGAGCATCACGCCGCGTGGGGCTCCGCCGGTTCCGGACGTGTAGATGATGCAGGCCAATTCGTCCCGGCTGAAGTCGGCGCCGGCCGCACAGGCCTCGACGTCCGCCGGCCCGTTGGTGGCAAGCGCCGACCAGTCATGGAAGCGGACATTCCCTTCCTGTCCGGACGGCAATTTCTCGATGCCGATCACATGCTCGCAAACCGAGCTTCGAATGGCGGCCGGCAGCAGGGCTCGGGCCAGCTTCTGGGTGGAAACGATGACCGCGCGAGCGCCGCTATCGTCCATGATGTGCTGGTGGTCGCGCTCGGTATTGGTGGTGTAGGTGGGAACGGTGATGCAGCCGGCCGCCATGATCGCAAGGTCGGAGATCAGCCATTCGGGCCGGTTCTCGGCGACGAGCATCACCCGGTCGCCCTTGCGCAGGCCAAGGGCGGTGATGGCGGACGAAAGTCGCGTGACCTGGTTTGCCGTTTCGCTCCAGCTGGTCGGGCGCCACTCGCCTTGTTCTTTCGCCCAAAGGAATGGCGCATCCTTCTTCTCCGCGGCGCGCGTGAAGAACATCGTCACAAGATTCGGAAAATGCTCGAGCTGACGCATCGTCCCTCCCAAGAACACGCGGCTGATGCCGCGTCGAAGGCGCATTCCTAACCCCTTCGTCGGTGCCGCGCCATGTCGGCTTTTCATCTCTCGTGGACGGAGCGTCACGGCTTGAGTAGGTCCACTGGACCACGAGGCTGCGAAGGGCTCTTCATGCTTGAGTATCTGCGTCTGTTCTGGATCGTCGCTTTGGCGTCCGTGGCTGGTTGCGCCACCGCCCCGTCTCAGTCTGCGCCGGCAGCCGATACGGGCGCCAGCTATGTCATTGCCGCCAATCCCCTGGCCGCCGACGCCGGGATGAACGTGCTGCGCCGCGGCGGCACCGCGGTCGATGCGGCGATCGCGGTTCAGGCGATGCTGTCGCTGGTCGAGCCGCAGAGCTCCGGCATCGGCGGCGGCGCGTTCATGACATATTATGACGCCTCCGAGCGCCGGGTCAGCATCTATGACGGCCGCGAGACGGCGCCGGCCGGCGCCACTCCGAACATGTTCCTCGACGCCGATGGCGAACCGCTGCCGTTTGGGACCGCCGTGCTGAGCGGCAGGGCCACTGGCGTGCCCGGGGTCGTACGGATGCTCGAGCTCGCCCATCGCGAGCATGGAGTGCTCGCCTGGAACGAACTGTTCGCGGACGCTCAGAGGACGGCTCGCGACGGCTTCATCATCAGTCCGCGCCTGGGAAGGTTCATCGCCGGCCGAAGCCCGCAGAACAACGCTCCGGACGTTCGGGCTTATTTCAGCGAAGGCGACGGCACCCTGCTCGACACCGGCGACCGGCTGCGCAACCCGGCTTATGCGGAATTCCTCGGCCGCCTTGCGGCTATGGGCCCCGACGCATTGTATCGCGGCGCCACCGCCGATCGAATCGTCGCTCGCACCCGCGCCGGCCCGCTGCCGGGGACGATGACGCTCGCCGATCTCGCCGGCTATCGGGTGGAAAAGCGCGAGCCGCTTTGTCGAACCTACCGCCTCTATCTGATCTGCGTTCCGCCGCCGCCGTCCAGCGGCGTGGGCCTGCTCCAGTTGATGCTGATGCTCGAACGAACCGACATCGCCGAGCGCGGCCCGGCCGATGCCCAGTCATGGTTCCTGTTCGCAGAGGCGAGCCGGCTGATGTATGCCGATCGCGACCGATATGTGGGCGATCCCGCCTTCGTTCGGGTGCCCGTCGAGGGCCTTCTCGATCCGGCCTACGTCGCGCAACGGGCCGCGTCGATCGGCGAACGCGGCGGTGTACCGCGTCCTGCCGGGACGCCGCCGGGCGCGCTCGCAGTGGCGGCGGATACGACCCTCGAGCCTGCTGGAACCACCCACTTCATCGTCGGCGATTCCGACGGCAATGTCGTGTCGATGACTTCGACCGTGGAGTCGCTGTTCGGCTCCGGTCGAATGGTCGACGGCTTCTTCCTCAACAACGAGATGACCGATTTTTCGTTCGCACCACGCGACGCCGAAGGCCGACCAGCGGCCAACGCGGTCGCGGCGGGCAAGAGGCCACGTTCGTCGATGGTCCCGGCCGTGCTTCTCGACGGCCAAAGCCGGTTCGTCGGCGCAGTGGGTTCGCCTGGCGGCAACGCGATCCTCGCTTATGTCGGCAAGGCCCTGGTCGGCGCGATCGACTGGCGGCTGCCGATGCAGGACAGTATCGACCTTCCCAATCTCATCGCGCGCGGCAACGCCTATTTCGGCGAAGTCGATCGGTTCGCGCCGACGGTTATTGCAGGCCTGCGCCAGCGCGGTATCGAGCTTCGTCCCGGCCAGGGCGAGGATAGCGGGCTTCACGGCGTCCTGGTTCGAGGCGGCCAGATCGATGGCGGTGCCGACCGCCGTCGCGAAGGGGTCGTCAGGCTGGAGCGGCTCCCACCGCTTCGGCGACCGAGCCGAAGCCTTGCCGCTTCAGCAGGCGCTTCAGCTCGCCATTGATTCGGCCGGCAAGATCCGGACCCTCGAAGACTAAAGCGGTGTAGAGCTGAACGAGGCTCGCCCCGGCCAGGATCCGGTCGAACGCGTCGACCCCATTGTCGATCCCGCCAGCGGCGATCAGCGGTAGCGCGCCGCCGGTCGCCCCGCGGAAATCGCGAAGCCGCTCGAGCGCGAGTGTCTTCAACGGCAGGCCGGAAAGCCCGCCGGCCTCGCCGCGATGGGCCGACAGCAAAGGCGGCCGGCTGATCGTCGTGTTGCCGACGATCAGGGCGTCGACGTTGCGATCGAGAGCGACGACAGCCACCGCGTCGATTTCGGCGGAAGCGAGGTCGGGCGCGACCTTGAGAAAGATCGGCACAATCGCGTCGCTTCGTGCCTCCATCACCGCGGCGAGCAACTCGTCCAGGGCCGCCTTGTCCTGAAGTCCGCGAAGCCCCGGCGTGTTGGGCGACGAGACGTTGACGGTGAGATAATCGGCGACGTCGCGCATCGCTCGAACCCCCTCGGCATAGTCCTTTATCCGATCGCTGCTGTCCTTGTTGGCCCCGATGTTGACGCCCAACGGGGCCGGGCCGCCTCGACTCAGACGCGGGATCGCATCGGCCTGTCCGCGATTGTTGAAGCCCATCCGGTTGATGACGGCGCGGTCTTCGACCAGGCGGAACAGGCGCGGCCTTGGATTGCCCTGTTGTGGCCGCGGCGTCAGCGTCCCCACTTCGGCGAAGCCGAAGCCGAAGCCGATCATCTGGCGCCACACCTCGGCGTCCTTGTCGAATCCCGCGGCAAGACCGACGGGGTTGGGAAAGGTCAAACCCGCCAGATTCGTCGCCAAGACGGAATCGTGGGCCGGTGGCATCCCGGGGGGCAGCAATTTCAGCGCCCGGATCGTCAGCCGATGCGCCCGTTCCGCATCCAGCGCGAAAGCGAGAGGCCGGAACAGGGGATAAAGCGCCATCGCCGGCGGCTATGTCACGTCTATATTCGATCGTCACCCCGGCGAACGCCGAGATTGCGGCCGTCAACGGGACGATTCGTGTTCGGCGAAGGGCCTATCAAGCGGGTTGATTTCGTTCTCGCAGAGGCCCAGATGGCAATCGGAACGAATCGATCCGATTATGCGCCTTACCTCCCTTGCCGATTATGCGGTCGTCATGATGGCCGCCGCCGCCCGCCACCCGGAAGGGGTGCGGCTGAGCGCGACCTTGCTTGCCGCTGAAACCGGAGTGCCGTTGCCGACCGCCCAGAAGCTTACCGGGCGGCTGGCTGCCGCCGGCCTCCTCGAAACCGCTCGAGGCACGGGCGGTGGTTTCCGGCTTGCCCGCAAGGCGCCGGAGATCAGCCTCGCCGACATCGTCGAGGCGGTCGAAGGGCCGATCGTGATGACGATCTGCATCGACACCCAGCGCCATGACTGCGCGCTGGAGGGCGCCTGCCAGGTGAGGCCGCATATGAACGTGGTGAACGGTGCGATCCGCGGCGCACTCGCCTCGGTATCGCTTCAGAGTCTCGCGGGCGAGGTGCGCGGATGAGCAACGAAGAGATCAATGTGCGCAATCGCGAAGCCCAAGAGGCGGTGGATCGGGCGTCGACCTACGAATGGGGCTTCACGTCGGACATCGAGCAGGAGTTCGCGCCCAAGGGCCTGAACGAGGACACGATCCGCTTCATCTCGGCCAAGAAGAATGAGCCGGAATGGATGCTGGAATGGCGCCTCAAGGCCTATCGAATCTGGCTCGGAATGGAGGAGGTGAGCTGGGCGAAGCTGGACATCCCGACGATCGATTTCCAGGACGCTTATTATTATGCGGAGCCCAAGCAGAAACCGACTCTGAAGTCGCTCGACGAGCTCGATCCGGAAATCCGCCGGACCTACGAGAAGCTCGGCATCCCGATCGAGGAGCAGAAGGTGCTCGCCGGCGTCGAAGGCGCGCGCAAGGTCGCCGTCGACGCGGTCTTCGACAGCGTTTCGGTCGCAACCACCTTTCGCGAGGAGCTGAAGCGGGCGGGGGTGATCTTCCTCTCGATCTCCGAAGCGATCCGCGAATATCCCGAGATGGTCCGCAAATATCTCGGCTCGGTGGTTCCGCAGCGCGACAATTACTTTGCCTGCCTGAACAGCGCGGTCTTCTCCGACG
>DAINCA010000049.1:10832-11638 GCA_036732645.1 Allosphingosinicella sp. | reverse complement strand
AAGCGGGCGGTGCGAAGCGATGGGGTCAGGACCAGGAGCGGGACGGTCGGACGCTCGCGCGCGACCCGCCGCGCGGTCGAGCCGGAACTCGTGAAGCAGACGATCGCCGAGGCGCTGACGGTCCGGGTCATCTCCCCGGCGGCCCGGGCGATAGCGTCATTGGTGGTCGCGTCGGGCAGGGTCTCGGTGAAGTGGACCCGGGCATAATGGCTGGGATCGGCTTCGGCGCTGGTCGCGATCTTGTTCATCATCTCGACCGTCTCGCAGGGAAACTGGCCCGAGGCGCTTTCGGCCGAAAGCATGATCGCGTCGGCGCCGTCATAGACCGCGGTCGCCACGTCGGACACTTCGGCGCGGGTCGGCGTAGGCGAGCTGATCATCGATTCCAGCATCTGGGTCGCCACCACCACCGGCTTGCCCATTCGGCGGGCGGCCTCGACGATCCTCTTCTGAAGCGGCGGCACGTCCTGGGGCGGAAGCTCGACGCCGAGATCGCCGCGGGCGACCATCACCGCGTCGGCCAGCTCCAATATACCTTCGAGCCGGTCGATCGCCGACGGCTTCTCGATCTTGGCGAGCAAGGCGGCGCGGCCGCCGATCAGCCGCCGCGCTTCGGCCACGTCCTCGGGGCGCTGGACGAAGGACAAGGCGATCCAGTCCACATTCTGCTCGAGCGCGAATGCGAGGTCCTGACGGTCCTTGTCGGTCAGTGGCGTCAGCGGAAGAACGACGTCCGGGACGTTCAGCCCCTTGTTGTTGGAGATCGTGCCGCCGGTTTCGACCTCGGCTTCTATCTCGCTCTTGCT
>DAINCA010000049.1:0-10822 GCA_036732645.1 Allosphingosinicella sp. | reverse complement strand
TGGTGCGGATCATGGCGACCTCACGATCGGGGTCGCTCTTGCTGACCGCCGTCACCCGGAAGACCAATTTGCCGTCGTCGACCAGGAGCCGGGTACCGGTTTCGACCGCCTCGAATATTTCACGGTGCGGTAGCTGAACCCGATGAGAATCGCCCGGCGCATCCTTGCTGTCGAAGACGAACTTCTGGCCCTTTTCCAACTGTGCCTTGTCGCCCTTGAACTTGCCGACCCGAAGCTTCGGCCCCTGCAGGTCGGCAAGGATCGTCGTCGGCCGCTCGAGTTCCGATTCGAGAGCGCGGATGGCGTCGATCAGCTGCTTGTGGTCGGCGTGGGTACCGTGACTCATGTTGATCCGGAACGCGTCGGCGCCGGTCACCATGAGCTGGCGGATCACTTCGGGCGTATTGCTGGCGGGGCCCAAGGTCGCGAGGATGCGGACCTTCCGGCTGCGCGGAACGAAGCGGCTGGCAGACGTCTCTTTGCTCGGCATCGATGCGGCAATAGCCGCTAAGCATGACAGTTCAACCCGCAAGCTTCGGCAGGTCCGTTGCGGGATCGGGTGCCAGGCCCTAGAGCCGGCGCCTCAACCGAATCCGAGGGAGTAAATAGTGGCGGAAGGAAACGTCGCGGCCGACGAATTGAGGCTGCTGATCGAACGCATCGAGCGGCTGGAGGAAGAAAAGAAGGCGATCGCCGACGACGTGAAGGACGTTTACGGGGAGGCCAAAGCGCGCGGCTACGATCCCAAGACGATGCGCGCCATCGTCCGCCTGCGGAAGATGGAGAACAATGCCCGCCAGGAGGCGGAAGCCTTGCTCGACACCTACAAGGCGGCGCTCGGCCTGGCATGATTGAAGCGCCAGCCCGGCGCGGCTAGACCGGTTCAAAGGGAAAACAGGAAGGCGGCGGACGGCGATGGCCGGTCACAGCAAATTCAAGAACATCATGTATCGCAAGGGCGCTCAGGACAAGAAGCGCTCGGCGATGTTCTCCAAGCTTTCGCGGGAGATCACGGTCGCCGCCAAATCCGGGCTTCCGGACCCCGACGCCAATCCCCGGCTTCGGGCGGCGGTCACCGCCGCCAGGGCGCAGTCGATGCCCAAGGACAATATCCAGCGGGCGATCGACAAAGCGAGCGGCGGCGACGCGGAAAATTACGAAGAGATACGTTATGAGGGCTTCGGCCCGGGCGGCGTTTCTCTCGTCGTCGAGGCGCTGACCGACAATCGCAACCGCACCGCCACCAATGTCAGGACCATTTTCTCGAAGAATGGCGGCAATCTGGGCGCTTCCGGTTCGGTCACCCACGGCTTCGACCGCCTCGGTCTGATCTCTTATCCTGCATCCGCCGGCGATGCGGACAAGGTGTTCGAGGCGGCGATCGAGGCCGGCGCCGAGGATGTCGAGAGTGACGAGGACGGCCATCAGATCTGGACGTCGATCGACGACCTGCACGGCGTCGCGAAAGCCCTCGAATCTCATCTCGGCGAAGCCGAAAGCGTCAAGCTCGCCTGGCGACCGCAGACTTCGGTCGAGGTCGGCGAGGCGGAGGCAAATCAGCTGATCCGGCTGGTCGACCTGCTCGAGGAGGATGACGACGTCCAGACCGTCTGGGGCAATTACGAAGTCTCCGACGAAGTGCTGGAGCGACTGACGTAATTCCGCCCCTCACCTTCAGGGGAGGGGTTGGGGTGGGGCAAACATGCGTGCCGATCCGAAGCTGAGAGAACGCGCACGACAGTCGCGACGAGCGCCCACCGAGCCGGAGTTGCGGCTTTGGCGAAACCTCTCGGCTTCTTGTCTCGGAGGGTTCAAGTTCAGACGGCAGGCGGCCATCCCGCCTTACATCGCTGATTTCTTTTGCCCGGCAAAGGGACTGATCATCGAAGTGGATGGCATCACTCATCTGCAGGACAAAGATGCGCGGCGCGATAAAGCTCTCGCGCAGCAGGCTTCGTCACAATCCGCTTCACCAATGAGGAAGTGATGTCCAATATGGACGGCGTGCTGACCGCGATCCTGAACTGGCTGATAGAGCTTCCCGATCGATGGAGTGGCGCATCCACGGGCCCCACCCCAGACCCCTCCCCTGAAGTGGAGGGGCTTAGATGATCATCATCGGCCTCGATCCGGGCCTTGGCTGCACCGGCTGGGGCGTGATCGAGGCGCAGGGCAACCGGCTCAGCCATGTCGGGAACGGCCAGGTCCGGACCGATCCCAAGCAGCCGCTGGCCGATCGCCTGCTCAGGCTCGATCAGGCGCTCGGCGAGGTGATCGAGGCGCATCGACCCAATGCCGCGGCGGTCGAGGAAGTGTTTCTCAACGACAATCCGCAATCTTCGCTGAAGCTCGGCCAGGCGAGAGGCGTCGTTCTCCTGGCCGCCGCCCGGCGCGGCCTGGAGGTCGGCGAATATGCGCCCCGGCTGGTCAAGAAGGCCGTCGTCGGCGTCGGCGGCGCCGAAAAGACGCAGGTGCATGCGATGATCCAGCGGCTGCTCCCGGGGGTGAAGATCGGCGGCGCCGACGCCGCGGACGCGCTCGCGGTGGCGATCACCCACGCCCATCATCTGGCATCCCGGCGCGCTTTGGGGAATGCGGCATGATCGCGAAGCTACGCGGCTTGCTCGACGGCTTCGGCGCCGATTACGCGGTGATCGACGTCGCCGGGGTAGGCTATCTGGTTTCCGCTTCGACCCGCACCTTGTCGCAACTTGGCGCGGTGGGTGAGGAGGTCGTCCTCCATACCGAAATGCTGGTGTCCGACGATTCTATCCGTCTGGTCGGCTTCGCCAGCGCCGAGGAACGCGACTGGTTTCGCCTTCTCACCTCGGTCCAGGGTGTCGGCAACAAGGTCGCTTTGGCGATCCTCTCCGCGATTCCGGGCGACGATCTTCATCGCGCCATCGCCAGCGGCGACCATCTGATGGTCGCGCGCGCCCAGGGTGTCGGGCCTAAGCTGGCGCAAAGGATCGTCAACGAGCTCAAGGACAAGGCTGGCGGGATCGTGCTCGGCTCGACCGGGGCGGCCCCGGCGCCGCAGGGCAGCCATGGTCAGGACGCGGTTTCCGCCCTCCTGAACCTCGGCTTCCGGCCCGCCGAAGCGTCCGCCGCCGTCGCACGCGCGGAATCGGAACTGGGGCGCGAGGCGAGTTTCGACGCGTTGGTGCGCGAGGCGTTGCGCAAGGCCGCTCGCTAGCCCCGGATCGCCGCCGCCGAATCGCGCCGAAAGCAGTTCGACAGGGCCGAGGTCTGCGCTATGGCTTTGGCGGTGGAGCAGGACCGCATCATCGCCGGTGACAGAAGGCCCGAGGATCTCGACGCCGCGCTTCGGCCGAAGACCCTCGACGAGTTCGTCGGCCAGAAGGCGGCTCGGGAAAATCTTCGAGTGTTCATCGACGCCGCCAAGAGCCGCGGCGATCCGCTCGACCACGTATTGTTCTTCGGCCCACCCGGCCTCGGCAAGACGACCCTGGCGCAGATCATCGCTCGCGAACTCGGCGTCGGATTTCGCGCCACGTCGGGGCCGGTCATCGCCAAGTCCGGCGATCTCGCCGCGATCCTCACCAATCTCGAAGACGGCGACGTTCTGTTCATCGACGAGATCCACCGGCTCAATCCGGCGGTCGAGGAAATCCTCTATCCGGCGATGGAAGACCGGGTGCTCGACCTGATGATCGGCGAAGGCCCGTCCGCACGATCGGTCCGGATCGACCTGCCGAAATTCACCCTGGTCGGCGCGACGACCCGACAGGGCCTGATCACCACTCCGCTTCGTGACCGGTTCGGGATCCCGGTGCGGCTCAGTTTCTACAGCGTCGACGAGCTCGAGCAGGTGGTTCGGCGGGCGGCGCGCTTGCTCGGCCTGGACCTGACCGAGGACGGCGCCCGCGAAGTCGCTCGCCGCTCGCGCGGAACGCCGAGGATCGCCGGACGCCTGCTTCGCCGGGTTCGCGATTTCGCCCACTCGGCAGGGACCTCGCAAGTCGATCGGAGCGCGGCAGATGGCGCCCTCACCCGAATGGAGGTGGATCATCTCGGCCTCGACGCGATGGACCGGCGCTATCTGATGATGATCGCGGACATCTACCGCGGTGGACCGGTCGGCGTGGAGACGCTGGCGGCTGGTCTTTCGGAGCCACGGGACACGATCGAGGAAGTCATCGAGCCTTATCTCATCCAGCTCGGCCTGATCGCGCGCACCGCGCGGGGCCGCTGCCTCAACGGCCCGGGCTGGACTCACCTTGGTCTGCCGCAGCCGAAAGGTCAGGGGGGATTGTTCGATTCGAAGTGACTCGGGGGGAAGAATGAAGAAGTTTCTGTTGGGCCTCGCTCTGGCTCTCGCCGGGACTCAAGCTCCCGGCCAGGCGCCGGCGCCATCGGCTCCGGATTATAATCAGGAATCTGCCTGGCTGTGCCTGCCTGGCCGAGCCGACGCCTGCGGGACTCCGTTGGCAACCGCCGCTCTCAATCCCAACGGTTATGGTTCGAACCATCAGGTGAGGCCGGCGGCCGACCCGCCGATCGACTGTTTCTACATCTATCCCACCATCTCGCGCGATCCCGCGATGAATTCGGATATGTCCCCCGGCCCGGAAGAGCAGGCGGTGGCGGCGATCCAGTTCGCCCGCTTCGCCTCCATCTGCCGGACATTCGCGCCTCTCTACCGGCAGGGCACGCTCGCCAGCATTCCCGCCATCGTCGGCGGAGCCGATGCGGCGCCGATCATCGGTTTGGCTTATGGCGACGTGGTCGCGGCCTGGCATCATTACCTTCAGAACCACAATCAGGGCCGTCCGTTCGTCCTCCTCGGCCATTCGCAGGGGACGATCCACCTCTCGCAGCTGCTTGCGCGGGAGATCGAAGGGACGCCAGCGGCTGAACGGATGCTCTCCGCCCTCCTGATCGGCTTCAACGTCGAGGTTCCCGAGGGAGAAGTGGTTGGCGGGACGTTTCGCCAGACCCCGATCTGCACCCGGCCTGGCCAGACCGGCTGCGTCATCACTTATGTCTCGTTCCGGGCGACCAATCCGCCGCCGCCCGGGTCGCTGTTCGCGCGGGCGACCCGGCCGGGCATGACCGTCGCCTGCACCAACCCGGCGGCGCTGGGTCGCCGAGGCTCAGCCTTGCTCGACAGTTACTGGTATGCCGGACCCTCGGTGACCTCGACTCAAAACCCGATCGCCTGGTCAACCGAGGGCGCTCCGCCGGCATTGTTCCTGCGGACCGAAGATCTGGTCTCCGCCGCCTGCGTAAACCGTGGCCCGGTCGGCTATCTTTCGGTTCTCGTCGAAGCCGACCCCGAGGACGCCCGAACCGACCGGATCCCGGGCGATGTGGCTATCGCCGGTCGGCTCCAGCCGGGCTGGGGCCTTCACCTCGCCGATTACAATCTCGCGATGGGCGATCTGCTCCAGGCGGTCGAGCGGCAGCGGGACGCCTTCACCCGCCGCTGAAATTGGCAGGCCAGAGAAGGGAGACGCCGCTCAGTCCTGGAGGAAGAAGATCTCCTCGACCGGGGTTCCTAGCGCCCGCGCGATCTTCAGCGCGAGCAGGGTCGACGGAATGAAGACGCCGTTCTCGACCGTGTTGATCGTCTTGCGGCTGACTCCGACTTCGGCGGCGAGCGCGGCCTGGGTCAGACCATGCTCGCTTCGAAGCGCGTTCAGGCGGTTGCCGAGACGATCGTTCATTCCTTGAGGTCGCGCCTCTCGAGATAGAAGAAGCGCAACAAGGCGGTGACGATCCCGATCGTCGTCAGCAGATGGATCGCCTCTCGACCGCTGATCGGCTCGAGGAGGTTGAGCGCGTAGAGCAGGATCGCCGACGCCATGGTCACGACGAAGCCGAGCCCGAGCGCGCTGGCCCGGTTGGCCCGCGTCGCATCGTCGTCCATCAAGGCTCTCACGCGCTTCGGCTTGAGCCAGAAGCCGCCTGTCACGAGCGCGAGGAGAAGGACGATCGACAGGATGAGCCAGGCGCCGATCTTGACATGGTCGACGAGCCTTAGGGCGGCGTCCGGCTCCGAAAAATAGGCCGCCTGCTGGGTGAGGAAGAGGACGGCGAGGGCAGGAAGCATCCGCGTCCGCCGCCGTGACAGACGGTCGGCGGCTTCGATGTCCGACGTGGTTGAGGGCATCTTCTTTTCCTTTGTAACCTGTAGGTGACATGTAACCTCAGAGTTACAACCCTGTCAACGCGCAATCGGCTCGGTTCGTCTACCTCGGCTCTCGTGCACTTCACGCCGGCGGCCTACGCCGGTAGAGCCGCGGACGTGGCGGGGACGATCGACCAACCTTATGAAGGGGCCTGGGTGCACGGCACCCACCATTTCGCGCTGCGCGTCTATTTCGAGGACACCGACGTCGCCGGAATCGTCTATTACGCCAATTATCTGAAGTTCATGGAGCGGGCGCGCTCGGACATGCTCAGGAGCGCGGGCATAGACCAGAGAGCGGTGCTCGAAGACAAAAAGGGCGTCTACGTCGTCGCCGAGGCCCGCATCAAATATAAAAAGCCGGCGAAGCTCGACGACGCGCTGCTGGTGCTGAGCGAGGTGAAGGAGGTTCGGGCGGCCAGTTGCGTCATTCATCAGCGAGTCATGCGCGAAAGTGAACTTCTCGCCGACGCAATGATAACCGCCGCCTTCCTGTCCAGCGAGGGTCGGCCGAAGCGCCAGCCGCTCGCATGGATGGAGACATTCGAGCGGTTGAAGAAAGAAGGATCCTAGTGGCGAACAGCAATATCTCCAGCGACGTCATGTCCCCGATCGCCTTGTTCATGCAGGCGGACATCGTCGTGAAGACGGTCATGATCGGCCTGCTTCTCGCCAGCATCTGGACCTGGGCGATCATCGTCGGTCAGTGGCTGAAGATGCGACGGGCGGTACGTGACGGCGAAAGGTTCGAGCGCGACTTCTGGAAATCCGAGGACATCGACAATTTCTACGAGGAACGGGGCCGCGGCGAGCTACCCGCAGCCAAGGTCCTTGCCGCCGGGATCGCCGAATGGCGGCGCTCCACCGCGGGCAGCAGGATCGACCGTGAAGGCACGAGATCGCGCCTCGCAGTGGCCCTTCACAGCGCCGTCGCCGCCGAAACCGATCGACTGGCGGCCCGGCTCAACATCCTGGCAACGGTAGGCTCCGTGGCTCCCTTCGTCGGTCTGTTCGGAACCGTCTGGGGTATCATGCGAAGCTTCACCGACATTGCGGGCGCCCAGAATACCAGCCTCGCCGTGGTCGCGCCGGGCATCGCCGAGGCCCTTTTCGCCACGGCGCTTGGACTGTTCGCGGCGATCCCGGCGGTTATCGCCTACAACCGCTTCAGTTTCGGCATCAACCGGATCGAGGCGCGGCTTCAGCGCTTCGCCGACGGTTTCCACGGAACCTTGTCCCGCGAACTCGAGGCCGAGTCCTGAACATGGCGATCGGACCCATCCTCGGCGCCGGCCGGCGCGGACGAAGGACTCCGATGGCGGAGATCAACGTCACCCCGATGGTCGACGTCATGCTCGTCCTCCTGATCATCTTCATGGTCACGGCGCCCCTGCTCGCAACCGGCGTCCAGGTCGATCTTCCCGAGAGCAAGGCGGCTCCGCTCGAGCAGGACAACGAGCCGGTGCCGATCTCGATCGACGCCACCGGCGCGATCTTCATCGACGATACGCCTGTTCCGGACGAGATGCTGGCGCCGCGGCTGGCCCAGATCGCCTCATCCTCGCAGGAGGAAGGCGGGCCACGCATCTTCCTTAGGGCGGACCGCGGACTTCATTACGGGCGGGTGATGGAAGTGATGGGGGAGATGAACCAGGCTGGCCTCCGGCGCGTCGCTCTGGTCAGCAACCAGGCCGAGATCGAGCGCTGATGGACAAAGCGGAGGCAGCCGGATTCGGAGTGGCGCTGGGTGGGCATGTGGCCTTGCTTGCGGTCCTCACCCTGGGCCTCGCCACCGCCGCCAATCCGCCGATCTCGACCAATCCGATCGAGGTCTCCTTCGTCGAGGAAGTCGGCCTCACATCGGCGGCCCCGGAACCGGTGACGAGCCCGCCGGAGCAGGGCATGGCGCCGCTGACGGGCCCGCCCGAGGACGCCGCTGCAACCCTCCCCGAGCCGGCGCCGCCGGCGCCGCAGCCGGAGCCGCGGCCGTCGCCCCAACCGCAACCGAAGCAGCCGCAAGCGCGGGAACGGCCGGCCCGGCCGCCGACCCCGGCCCGCAACACGGGTTCCGCTCCCGCGGATCGGCGGCCCCGCCTTGGACGGGACATATTGAAGGGCCTCGGCAGTGATCCGGCGCCGGCGAGGACCTCGCGGCCGGCCGCGGCCATGACCGGTGAGGCGCGAGCCAGCATCAACGCCGCCATCCGCCGCGCTCTGCTGCCGTGCGAACGCCAGCCCTTGCCGTCACCCGAAGCCGCGGTCATCGAGGTCGACGTTCGGGTCACCCTCACGCGCGACGGCGGACTTGCCGACGCCGACGTGCTCCGGGTCCGTAATCCCAATTCCGAGCTCGCCCATTACGAGCGGCGAATGCGCGATCTCGCGCTCAACGTCATCCGCCAGTGCACCCCGATCCGCGGTCTTCCGGGTGAGCTTTACGACGTCCCCCGCGGCTGGCGGCAATTCACCTACACCTTTGACCCGAGGCAGTCCCGATGATCCTGTTCAAGAAATGGCGCCTTTGGGCGCTGCTTACGATCCTCCTCGCGCCGCCGGCGCTCGCCCAGAACACTGCGCCGGACCAGCCGGTCGAGGAGGATGAACCGATCCGAGTCGGCGAAGGGGTAGTGCGAGTCCTGCCGATCGCGGTCCCCTACATGCCGACCCCGCAGGCGACCGAGACGCCTGCCGGCAACACGCAGAATCTCGGTCGTCAGGTGGCGGAGATCGTGGCCGTTGACCTTCGCAATTCCGGCCTGTTCTCGCCGATCGGCCCGAGCGGCCTTCGCCCGGTCAGCTATCCCCAGGTGACGGCGCCCGATTACGCTTATTTCGCGACGACCGGCGCTCAGAACCTCGTCCAGGGCTTCGTCCAGGCCAATGCCGATGGCACGCTGACCGTCGGCTGCTATCTCTACGACGTCACCGCCGGGGCCGAGCTCGCCCGCCAGGGTTATGTCGTTCGCCCGCCCGACTGGCGCCGGGCCGCCCATCGCTGCGCCGACACCATTTATTCGCGGCTGACTGGCGAAGGCGGCTATTTCGACACGAGGATCGTCTACGTTTCCGAGACCGGCCCTGCGCGGCGCCGCATCAAGCGGCTGGCGATGATGGACTATGACGGCGCCAATCATCGCTTCCTGACCAATGGCCAGTGGACGGTGCTGACTCCGCGCTTCGCTCCGAACCAGCAGACGATCACCTTCATGACCTACGAGAATGAGCGGCCGCGAGTGATGGTCTACGAGCTGGATTCCGGCCGGACCCGCCCATTGGTTCAGCAGCCGCACATGACTTTCGCGCCGCGTTATTCGCCGGACAGCCGCCACATCATTTTCTCGATGGCGGTGAACGGCAACACCGACATCTACCGCATTCCCGTCGGTGGCGGAGCGCCGCAGCGACTGACCAATTCGCCCGGGATCGACACCGGCGGCAGCTACTCGCCGGACGGCAGCCGGATCGTCTTCGAAAGCGACCGCAGCGGATCGCAGCAGCTTTACGTGATGAACGCCGATGGCTCAGGCCAGCGCCGGATCAGCTTCGGCGGCGGCGGCTACGCCACTCCCGTCTGGAGCCCGCGTGGCAATCTGATCGCCTTCACCCGGACCGGCAGCTTCCAGATCGGCGTCATGGCCCCGGATGGATCGGGCGCCCGGATCCTGACCCGCGGCGGCTATGCCGAGGGTCCGACCTGGGCGCCCAATGGCCGAGCGGTGATGTTCACCCGCGGCGCCAGCCAGGGCGAGCTCTGGTATGTCGACGTCGCCAGCGGCGCCACCCGGCGGGTGCCGACCCCGCTCGGCGGTTCGGATCCAGCCTGGTCACCTTTGCGTGACTAACAATGCAATGAAGTTTTTGATGGAGAATATAATGAACAAAACGACCGCCAGCCTGATGGCCGCAGCTTTGGTGCTTTCGCTGACCGCAGGCTGCTCGTCACGCCGGGCCCAGGATCTTCCGCCTGAGCCACCGAGCTCCTCGACGCCCGGGGAAGGCGAGGTGGGAAACGAAAATAGCGGGGTCGGCGAAACCGCCTTGCCGGGTTCGCGGGCGGATTTCCTTCAGAACGTCCCCGCCGATCGCGTCCTGTTCGGCTTCGACAGCTACGACATCGACAATGAGGCCCGGCGCATCCTCGACGCGCAGGCGCAGTGGCTCAACGCCCACCCCAATGTCCGGGTCACCATCGAGGGCCATGCCGACGAGCGCGGCACGCGCGAATATAACCTCGCTCTGGGCGATCGCCGCGCCAATGCCGCCCGCGATTATCTGCAGTCGCGCGGCGTGTCCGCAAGCCGGATGACGACGATCAGCTGGGGCAAGGAACGGCCGGCGGTCGAAGGCTCTGGTGAATATGCCTGGGCGCAGAATCGCCGCGCCGTGACGGTGGTGCCCCAATAAGCCTTCAGGCTCGAGCGGATTCGGGAGGGATTTCGGTCAATTTCCGGGTCCCTCCCGCCTTCTTCCTCTACCTGCCGCGTTCGCCGGCGCTCCCGGACCGCATTTCTTCGTCGCCGTAGATGGCGACGGAGCGGCCGGTCGCCGAGGCCTGACCGCGATACATGCCCGGCGTATTGAAGCTGTAGATGCCCTCGCCGCCGGGCGTAACGACGAGACCTTGAGCGAGGACGAGATCGAGTTCGTCCGAAGCCTCGTCATCGAGGA
>DAINCA010000048.1:0-11982 GCA_036732645.1 Allosphingosinicella sp. | reverse complement strand
CGACGATGACGACGCCCGCATAAGAGATGGTCCCCGCCGAGGTGGCGAAGGTGACTCCGATCGCGGCGATCAGACGCTGGCGAAGCGACGAATCGGAATGCTGCTCGACGGCCCTCAGCCAGCGCTTCGAAAGCAGAGGCGCCGCGCCCGAGGACTTGACGGTCTCAAGGCCGCCGATCGTCTCCACCAGCACCGATTGCTTGAGCAGACCCTCGCCCATCGCCCGAGCCGACAGCCGGTCCATCGCCGGATGGGTGAGCCAGCCGATCAGGATGACGAGCGGAACCATCAAGGCCGGGATGATGACGACCGGGCCACCGATGATCGCGACGATGAGCAGAGTGAGGAGAATGAACGGGAGGTCGACGACCGCGGTGAGGGTGGCGGACGCGAAGAAGTCGCGAAGCGCCTCCAGCTCGCGCATCATTCCCGCCAATGCTCCAGTCGATCCCTTCTTCAGCTCGAGCCGCATGTTGATCAGCCGTTCGAACACGTGCTCGCCGATCTCGCGATCGATCTGGGCGCCGGCATGGTCGACGAAATAAGCGCGCAGAAGCTTCAGGATGAAATCGAAGATGATGACGATGGCGAGACCGATCGTCAGGGCGATCAACGATGCGGTTGCGTTGTTCGGGACGACCCGGTCGTAGACGACCATCGTGAACAGAGCCGTCATCAGTCCGAAGATGTTGATGAACACCGCCGCCAACGCGACCTTCCAGTAGGTCCCGCGATTGCGCCGCATCGGCTCGACCAGCCATTCGGCGAGCCGCGGACGAGGCATCTTGATCAGCGTCTCAGAATTCACGCTCGCCCCTCAGCCGGTCAGTGTTGATCCGCAGCACTTCCAGCAGCCGCCCGGTGCGGGATAGCAAAACATAACGGGCGGCGTCCAATTCGCTGAGCGCCTGGATATAGCTGGTCGCGGCCTCGAAATACGCGTCCTCGGCGGCGACGACGTCGAACAGGGTTCCGCGGGCGACGCGGAAACGCTCGAGGATGACGTCGCGCGAACGGCGGCTGGCGATGTAGCTGGCCTCGAGCGCCGTCAGCTGCTCCTCCAGCGCCTGGACATCCGACCAGGCGATCGCGGCATCGCGCTCAGCTTCTTCGCGGACGCGGTCGGCGCGGGCGTCCGCGGCGCGGGCCCGTGCCTCGAACTGCTCGGCCCGGGCATCGGTCCCGCCGAACAGGCGATAGCGAAGCGCGACCCGCCCACGAATGTCATAGTCCCGGTCATTCTCGAACACGCCGTAGCGGCCGGCATCGACTCCGGCAGTGAGCTGCGGCAGCCGTTCGGCACGGGCGGCGCGCGCATCCTGCCGGGCGGCGTCGCCGACGGCCGCGGCGCTCCGGACGGAAGCGGATTGCGCCGCGGCAGCGGCCGCCTCGTCGCGGCTCATGATCGTCACTGGCGGGGTCGGCGCACGTTCCAGGCCGCTCGCGGCGGGGACTCCGGCGAGCTCGGCGAACTGGGCCTCGGCGCTGGCGAGCTGGCGCCGGAACCGGGCCAGGCGGGTATCGGTCTGGGCGAGGTAGGAATCGACCCGGGCAAGGTCGCTCTCGGCGGACACGCCCTGAGCGATCCGCTCTTCGACCGCGGACCTCAATTCGCGCTGGCTGTCACGGAAGGCGGCGGTGAGCGCGACCAGGGAGCGATAGCCGAACACTTCGTACCAGGACGCGATGGCATTGAGGGCGACACGGTCGGCGGACGCCTCGAGCTCGGCCGCGGCGGCGCGGAGCCGAGCGCCGGCGGCGGCGACCCGGCGCGCGCCGGCGCCGAAATCGAAGATGCTCTGCTGGACCGACAGCAAGGCGTCGGTCCTCTGGATCGGCCTCGATCGCTCGATGATGTTGGTCGGATCATTGGAAAAGTCGCGCGCGAGGACGCGATAGGACTGGAGATTGATGTCGACCGTCGGAAGCCGGGTTTCCTCCGCTTGCTCGAGCGCCGCAAGCGCCTCATCCTCTCCGGCCGCGCCTTCCGCGGTGGCCGGGTGCGATTCGACGGCGGTTGCGATTGCGGTCCGGAAGGTTTCGAAATCGACCTGCTGGCGGCGAAGGCGAAGGATTGGATCGGCGGCGAAGTCGATCTGCAGCGGCCGGCCGCTGGGTTCGGGCAGCGAGGCCGTGGAGGGCAAAGCAGGTCGGGGCGGCGGCTCCTGAGCGAGCGCGGCGGCCGCCATGGCCATTGAAAGCAGGATCGTCATGAAGCCCCAAATGCCCAAATTCGCCGCCGTTGGCGGGAAACTAGGCAAGGCTTCGGCCAAGCGCCAGCACGATCTTGCATGGCACCGCTCTTTTCAGCGGCTTTTCAGGGGCTTGTTGCGAAAGCTGAGCCGGGCTCAGCCTTCGTAGTCACCGCCGGCATTGTTATTGCGCTGAGGCGCGGCCGCGGTCAGGCGAAGCGCTTCGGCCGAGGCGCTCAGCGACCCGACCTCGTCCGCGACATCGTCCTCGTCGACCTGGACGCGCTGCAGGCTGGAAATCAGGGATTCCTGAAGCTCCGTCGGCTTGACCGTCTCCTCGGCGATCTCGCGAAGCGCGACCACGGGATTCTTGTCGCGGTCGCGATCGATCGTCAGCTCGGCGCCGCCCGAAACCTGTCGCGCCCGCTGCGCGGACAGAAGGACCAGATCGAAACGGTTCGGGACTTTGTCGACGCAATCTTCGACGGTAACGCGCGCCATGAGGCAGCTCCACTCTCAAGAATTCGGGCTTGCGGGAAAGGCCGGGCGCCTATCAGCGCCGCCCGCTCCTGTCAATGTAGGGAGGGGAAGCCGCTACGCCAAGCGGGCTTGGTTGCAGCCCCTCTGAGGCCGTGTTCAATCCCGGTCAGACCCGCATCGGCATCAGCACGTAGAGCGCCGGTGCCTTGTCGTTCTCGCGAAGCAAAGTCGGCGCCGCCGCGTCGGCAAGATGAACCTCGACCAGGTCGCCTTCGATCTGGTTCAATATGTCCATCAGATATTTGGCATTGAAGCCGATTTCGAAGCCGTCACTGGCATAATCGGCCGGCACTTCCTCGGCCGCAGTGCCGTTTTCCGGCGAGGTGACCGAAAGGGTCACCTTATCGCGGTCCAGCGCCATCTTGACCGCGCGGGTGCGTTCGCTGGCGATCGTCGAGACCCGATCCACGCCTTCTTCGAAGGCCCGAGGGTCGAGCTTCAGAAGCTTGTCGTTGGCGGTCGGGATGACCCGGCTGTAATCCGGGAAGGTACCGTCGATCAGCTTCGAGGTAAGGACGGCGTTGCCAAGTCCGAAGCGGATCTTGGAATCGGACAAGGAGACCTGGACCGTGCCGTCGACCTCGTCGAGCAGCTTGCGTAGCTCGGCGACGCATTTGCGGGGAATGATCACCCCGGGCATGCCCTGCGCCCCTTCCGGACGGGGCACCGTCACCCGAGCCAGCCGGTGGCCGTCGGTCGCCGCGGCTTTCAGCACCGGCTGAGCCTCGTCGGAGACGTGGAGATAGATGCCGTTGAGATAGTAACGCGTCTCTTCGGTCGAAATGGCGAACCGCGTCTTGTCGATGATCTGCCGCAAGGTTCCCGCCGGGAGCTCGAACCGGGTCGGCAGCTCGCCTTCGGCGATCACCGGGAAATCGTCACGCGGCAAGGTCGAGAGCGTGAAGCGCGCGCGGCCAGCATTGACCTGCATCCGCCCCTCGGCGGAGATCAACTCGACCTGGCTGCCTTCGTGAAGCTTTCGGACGATGTCGAAGAAAGTGTGGGCCGGAATCGTCGTCGAGCCGGGATCGGTGACATTGGCTTCGACGGTCTCGTTGATCTGCAGGTCGAGGTCGGTCGCCATCAGCCGGATGCCGTCCTCGCCGGCTTCGATCAGCACGTTGGAGAGGATCGGAATCGTGTTCCGGCGCTCAACCACGGAATGGACGTGGCCAAGTCCCTTCAGGAGCGTGGCCCGTTCGATCGTCGCCTTCATGAGGTCCCCCAAAGTGGCACTTTGGCCGAGTATTAGAGCCGCTTATCCGGTCAGGCTAGGGGCCAGTGACAGGGAGTCGAAAAAAGGGCCGGGACTGTGGCCCCGGCCCTTCTTCCTCAGGTCGACCTGCTCAGAAGCGGAAGCCGAAGCCGGCCACTACCTGATGCTTGTCGAAGCCCTGCTCGTAGTTCGAGTAACGATACTCGGTCTTGGCATAGCTGTTCGGCCCGAGCGCGAATTCGAGCCCGCCGCCGACGCGAAGGCCGTCGAGATTTTCACCGCGCTCGAAATCGAGGGTCGTTCCGGCAGTGCCGTCCTCATAGTCCAAGGCGACGCGATTATTGGTGTAACCGGCCTTGCCATAAAGGAGGACGTTGCGGTTGATCGCGGCGCCGACACGGCCACCGACGTAGAGGTCACGACCCAATTGAGCACAGAGTTCGTCGCCGGTGAGCGTCACGCTGGCGACGCACTCGTCGACGGTGGAATCGGTCGCCTCGCCCTCGACGCCGATCACCATACCGCCGGTCTGAAGGTCATAGCCCACGCCGGCGCCGTATGTGACGCCGTCGCTATCCTCGCCTTCGACGTCGGCACGGTCATATCCAACCAGGCCTTCGACCTTCAGGCCGGAGAAATTGCCGACCGGCTGCGCGAAAGCGGGCGTTGCCAGAGTTCCGGCCAACAGGGCCGTGAGAAATAGATTACGCATGCTACAAACTCCCAATTATCAGTGTTGGACCCCCTGATTTGGGTCCCGCAGGACGTGCCCCCATCGCGTGGCGGTGAAAAAGGTTTCATTAACCATGGCTAAACGGCATCAGCTGTTGCCTGAACGCCGCAACCCGGACAGATTGAGCTGCTCATGACGTGCCGCTTTTTCCCCTTTCTTTTGCTCGTCTTCGCTTCACCTGCGGCGGCTCAGCCACAGTCGGTGGGAATATTCGGAACGTGGGGCGCGTTTCGCGGCGACGGCGAATGTCATGCCATGTCGGAGCCGGTAGAGGCGCCGACGGCGGAAGGGTGGCGCCCGTTCGTCGCGATCGGCCACTGGCCGGGACTTGGCATCAGGGGCCAGCTCCATGTTCGGCTGAGCCGTCAGAAGCGGGAGGGATCGGCCGTCTTCCTCAGGATCGACGGACGGAGCTTCCAGCTTCGCGGCGGTGGTCGTGACGCCTGGGCCCCGGACGCTCGGGCGGACGAGGCGATATTGGCGGCGATCCGGACCGGCATCGACATGGTCGTCCAAAGCCGGGCGGTGAACGGCCGGCGGTTCCGCGAGCATTACCGGCTGCGGGGCGCGGCAACCGCGATGGACGCCGCGGCGATCGCCTGCGCTCGCCGGGCTCGCTAAAAGCGAGGCTTCCCAGCTCGCCAAAGCCGTGCTCAACCTGGCGCGGAGGGGGGAATCTGATGGCACGGATTCGACGGCCGATCTGGCGATCGCTTTACTTCCAGGTTCTGGTGGCGATCTTTTTGGGGATCCTCATCGGCTGGCTGTCTCCCCAGACAGGCCAGTCGCTCAAGCCGCTCGGCGACGGCTTCATCAAGCTGGTCAAGATGATCATCACCCCGGTCATCTTCCTGACCGTCGTGACCGGAATCGCCGGAATGGCCGATCTGAAGGCGTTCGGGCGAGTCGGGGCGAAGGCCATGGCCTATTTCCTCACCTTTTCGACGCTGGCGCTTGCGGTCGGGCTCGCGGTCGGCAACCTGGCGAGGCCGGGCGAGGGGCTCAATGTCGATCCGGCGGCTTTGGCCGCCGGACCGGTCGCCGATTATGTCGAGCAGGCTCAACAGCGTACTGTCACCGACTTCATCCTCCACATCATTCCTGATACCGCGATCAGCGCCTTTACCTCCGGCGAGATCCTGCAGGTACTGTTCGTCGCCATATTGTTCGGAATCGCACTGACCCTGATCGGCGAACGGGGCGAACGGCTGCTCGGAAGCCTTCGGACGCTGACCGCAATCGTCTTCCGAATGGTTCACATCCTGATGTACGCAGCACCGATCGGCGCGTTCGGCGCGATGGCGTACACCATTGGCGCTTATGGCATCGGTGCGCTCGCCAATCTCGCCGGGCTGATCGCCACCTTCTATTTCACTTCGCTCTTCTTCGTGATCGTCATCCTCGGCCTGGTGGCGCGAGCCGCCGGATTTTCCCTCTTCAGCCTGGTTCGCTACATCAAGGACGAGCTCTTCCTCGTTCTCGGCACCTCGTCGTCCGAGAGCGCAATGCCGCTCCTGATGGAGAAGCTGGAGCGGGCCGGCTGTCCCAAGCCGATCGTCGGTCTCGTCGTTCCCACCGGTTACTCGTTCAACCTGGACGGGACCAATATCTACATGTCGCTCGCCGCCTTGTTCATCGCCCAGGCGACGAACACTGATTTGAGCCTTGCCGACCAGCTGCTGCTCATGGCGGTGGCGATCATCTCGTCCAAGGGTGCAGCGGGGGTGACCGGCTCCGGCTTCATCGTGCTCGCCGCGACCCTTCAGGTCGTGCCGGCGATCCCGGTCGCCGGAATGGCGCTCATCCTTGGTGTCGACCGGTTCATGAGCGAGTGCCGGGCACTGACAAACATTACCGGAAATGCCGTGGCCACCATCGTCGTCGCCCGCTGGGAAGGTGCCGTCCAACCCGCCCAGCTTCGCGCGGCCTTCGCCGGGCTCGGCGGCGAGCTAACGGAACAGGAAAGCGACGAGCTCCAGATCGAAGGACGAAGTGACGTCCCGGTTTCTCCGGCGGCGACCTAGCTTTCGTGGGGGCCGCGGCGCAACCGCAGCGCCTGGACGGCGAGGTGGATCTCATGGAGAAAGAAGCCGAGCCCGGCCGTCAGGAGCGCCATCGCCGCGATGAACAAGCCGGCAATCGTCCGGGCGAAGCCGATTTCCCCGGGGGCGGCGATGAACAATATCGCGACGACGAGGCAGACGAACAATGCGCTTGCCGTGCAGCAGGTGATCGCCCGGTTGGCCGCCAGGATTCGCCTGTCAAGCAAATGCAGCTCGGCCGCCGCGCGGGCGCGGTCGCCTTCCTCGAGGTCGGCAAATTCCACGGCCAGGAAGCGTGAACGGTCGACGGTTCGGGCCAGTCGGCCGGCGACGACGTTCAGGATCGCGCCGATGCCAGCCAGAAGAAAGACCGGGGCGATCGCAAGCTGGATCTGGTTGGCGATGGTCGAAACGTCGTTCAACGGATCCATTTGAAGGAATATATACGTGCCGCACGACCGAACAACCGAGTTGCACGCGTCGTCGTGCTCGGGCGGGGCGCCGGGCGATTATCGTACAATTCGAAATGAAGCGGCAGGCACCGGCGCCTACAAATCGTCATGGCGTTCCCCCGCATTCGCGGTGGAACCGGAACCGAAACGAGACTAAGGCTTTTAGTCAGCCGGATGGCCGCCCGTAACCGGGGGGTTTCTGGGACGTGCGGCCAGTCGGGCCGCTTGTGCCTTCTTCCGGCAGAGACAAACGAGGGGACTAACATGAAAATGATGATCAAGATGACCGCGGTCGCCGCGGCACTGGCGCTGGCGGCCTGCACGGCCGGTGACGATACGGCTGCCGAGAATGTCGAGGACGCGGCTGAAGTTCAGGCCGAGAATCTCGAAGCGATGGCCGATAACGCCACCACCGAGGCCGCCGAGGATTCGCTCGAGAATCAGGCCGAAGCCGTCGAGGAAGCGGGCGAAGAGAAAGCCGACGCGATCGACGACAGCGACGGCGCCGTCGACAGCAACGTCAGCGGCATGTAATTTTCGGAAAAAATTTCCGATACGAGAAGGGCGCCGGCTTTGCCGGCGCCCTTTTTGTTGCCGCCTAATCCCGGCAGCCGGTAAGGCAATTTGCCGCCCCATCGTCCACCCGGCTCCGCCGCAGGCTGCGGCGTGAGGGCGATGTGCGGGCCGGTGCCAGAGCGAGCTTATGAACCACGAAACCATTTGTCCGCTTCGCCCTTGTTACACTATATCATCAATTTTTAGCTGATTCGCCACCCGGAGAGAGCATATGCGCCCGAACCTTGCGGCCTTTGCGATGGTCCTGATGCTCGCCGCCTGCGATCGCGGCCCGGGCGATCCGCGTGGAGTCGATCGGGACGAGGTCCTGGTCCAGATCGTCGCGACCGGCCGCGCCGATACCCGACCGGACGAGGCCCGGTTCACGGCGGGGGTTCAGACCATCGAGGCGACGGCGGCCGCGGCGAGCGAGCGAAACAACCGGGTGATCAATGAAGTCGTCGAGGCGCTCGGCCGCCTCGGAGTCGAGCGCCAGGACGTTCAGTCACGCCAGGTCTCGCTGTCCCGGATAGATTATGGCCGCGATCGGGGACGTTTCCAGGCCAACAACATGATCGAGGTGCGGGTTCGCAACGTCGACCGGGTTGGGCAGGCCATCGCCGCGACGACCGACGCCGGCGCCAACGTCGTCGCCGGTCCGGATCTTCGGATCAGCGATCCCAACGCCGCCAACCGTTCGGCTTACGCGAACGCCTTTCGCGCCGCCCGCCAGCGCGCGGAGGCTTATGCCGAGGCGGCCGGTCTCCGCGTGGCGCGCGTGCTCGCGATCCGCGACGCCGGCACGATCGGCGACCCGCGGCCCTACCAGTCCACCGTCGCCATGGAAGCGGCGCCGCCGCCAGTGGTACGGCCCGAGGAGCCGCCGGTGCCGGTGGGACTGACCACCAGCCAGGTCGCGGTTCGGGTCGATTTCGCCTTGGCCGAATGAAAATGTCTCCCGCTTCGAACCGCGCTTCGAAAAAGCTGGGCGCTGCGGGAGACGAATGTGTAGGAGCATTCGACGCGGCATATTGCCGCCGGGAGTAAGGACGATGGCGAAAGGTCAGGTTCGGTCGAACAAGGAAGCTCGAAAGCCGAAGAAGGAGAAGCCCAAGGCGGTGGCCGCCAATTCTTCGACCAAGGGTTCGAGCAAGGATTCCAGCCGCTAGGCTGAAGCGCCCGCCTGGAGCGTCGATCGCTCCAGTGAGATGGCCCCGGGATCGAAGGCCTGGCTTTATCCCCCGATCGGCTCGGCGCAGCCGCGACGTTGTTCGCCATTGACGAGCAGATCGACGGCGATGGGGTAACGCCGGTCGGACATGCCGTCCGAACAGCCCGGCGCAGCGCGGGTACGCAATTCGAATCGACGGCCGCCAAGCGCACCAACCCATGTCCCCCCGCCCGGCGAGGGTGCGTAGCGAGTCCAGACTCGCGTGCCGTCCTGATCCTCGGGATGATTGTAGGTGACGCAGCGTCCTTCGATCCGCGCGCCCCAGAAGGGCTCGGTACCCACCGCCCGAAGCGGCGTCACTCGAAGCCGCTCGCTCCCCTGCATGAGGCATGGACTTGCCGATTTGTCGGCCGGTGCGGGCAAGGGGGCGGGATCCGGCGCTCCCGCCTGGTCGCGGCAGGCGGCGACGAAGTTCCGGGCGAGTTCCTGCGGCGGGGCCGGATGCGGTCCGCTGTTCTGGGCGCCGTAGCTTGCCGAGATTCGGCCGCCGACGATAAGGTCGAGATTCTCGGGCACCGCGCCAGTGCCGCTCACTCCGCCGCGCTGGCGGTCACCTCGCGTATCCGCGACCAGAGCCACGACTTCGCCGCCGCTGCCGAACGAAAGCCTTTCCTCGCTCCCGATCGGCCGAAAGGCGGGGACGTTGACCAGCAACTCGCTCCTCGCTGCCGGGCAATAAAGCCGGATCGTCGTCGCTCCGGATTCCGCCAGCAGCGCCAGCGAGGCCCCTTCTCCGCTCGACTGAAGGTCCCAGCGCGCCGCCGACACAGGCTGAGTGGCCGATGTCGGATCACCGGACGTCGAAGCGGCTGTTCCGCCGTTTGCCGCGATCGGCGAGTCGGCTGCCGGTTCGCTTCCGCCGCCGCAGGCGCTGACGAACAAGCTGGTGACGCCGATCAGGCCCAGGCTGCGCATGGTCGCTGTCCTCTTTCGTGATCCGTGCGCAAAGGATAGACCACCGAAAGGTGAGCACAATCAAGCTGGCCGGTGAATAGGCGACGAGCGGCCGGTCGAGGCCTGTCACGAAGAGAGGCGTTCATGGCGGATGGCGACAATGATTATGTCTTTGATGAAGCGACGGGCGAATGGGTGCCGGCCGCCGACGCCAAAGGCAGCAATGGAGGCGCCGGTGACGGCCCGGTCGAAGTGCGTGACGCGGTCGGCAATCCGCTCAGGGACGGCGACCAGGTGACCTTGATCAAGGACCTGAAAGTGAAGGGGGCCGGGCAGACTCTCAAGCGCGGTACCCTAATCAAGAGCATCCGCCTGACCGGCGACCCTCAGGAGATCGACTGCAAATATGAGGGTATCAAGGGCCTCGTGCTTCGCGCCGAGTTCGTTCGCAAGCGTTAGGCGTTGACTGCTTTCAAAGGCTACATTCCGTCAGGCCGGACCATTAGTCGATCGCCTCGATGCCCTTCGCCTTCAATTTCTCGAGATGGTCCTTCATCGTCTTCAATTGCTCGGCCGAATGTCCCTGCCATTCGGTCACTTCGCCCATCACCTTTAGCGGCTCGCGGGTTCGATAGGATTGCGTCGGATTGCCGGGATACTTCTTGTCGGTGAGATTGGGATCGTCGACGATCGGGCCGGTCGGCTCGACTATATAGATCCGTTCCCGCCCGTCGCCTGCAGCCAACTCCGCCCCCCAGATCGCGGCGTCGAGCGTGGCGGTGAGATAGACCCAGGACGCCTGCTTGCGCTGGCCGTAATTGGAGCTGAAGCCGGGCCCGATCAGGTCGCCGGGCTTCAGATCGACGCGGGTGCCGTGATAATAGGTTCGGGGACCATGACCGTCACGAATTGTCATCGAACGGACCTCCGAGCCAATAAGCTCAAACTTCGAAGCGGATCTCGACCGAAGGCGCGCTTCTTCGCGCTTCGCCATGGTACACGGCCTCGATATTGTTGCCGTCGGGATCGAGCAGGAAGGCCGCATAATAGCCCGGATGGTAAGCGGGCCGTTCGCCCGGCGCGCCATTTTCTCGGCCGCCGTTCGCCAGACCCGCTGCGTGGAACGCGTCGACGATTCTGTGATCGGAAGCCTGGAATGCGAGGTGGTGGCGGCCGGTAAGCTCGCCCGCCGCCGCTTCGCTGTCGCGCGTCGAGATGAACAGTTCGTCGACCCAGAAATGATCGTCGCCGCCGCCGCCGATCTCCAGGCCCAGCACATCGAACAAGGCCTCGTAGAAGCGCCGGCTCGCGGCCAGGTCGGCGACGACCAACTGGATATGGTCGATCAACCGACCGCGATGCAGCACCATCGCTTCCATTCGAATATCTCCTGGATAGATGCGCGCCGAACGCATGTCGCCGGGATGGGTTCACGGCCCTTCGACGAGAGCGGAATTATCCGGGGTTCGAAGCTGCACTATCACTCCGCCGCAGGAAGATAGATCTCACCGCCCTTTTCGCGGAACTTCTCGCTCATCTCGGCCATGCCTTTTTCCGCTTCCTCGACGGCAAGGAAGCTGTCCGCCGAGGCATTCTGCTTGGCGGCGAACTCCCTCACCTCCTGGGTGATCTTCATGCTGCAGAATTTGGGTCCGCACATCGAGCAGAAATGGGCCGTCTTTGCGCCTTCGGCCGGAAGGGTCTGGTCGTGATATTGCTCGGCCGTGTCCGGATCGAGCGACAGATGGAACTGGTCGCGCCAGCGAAACTCGAAGCGAGCGCGTGACAAGGCGTCGTCGCGCATCCTCGCCGCCGGATGGCCCTTGGCGAGATCGGCGGCATGGGCGGCGAGCTTGTAGGTGACGACTCCGACCTTGACGTCGTCGCGATCGGGCAAGCCGAGATGCTCCTTCGGCGTGACGTAGCAGAGCATCGCCGTTCCGAACCAACCGATCATCGCGGCGCCGATCGCGCTGGTGATATGGTCGTAGCCCGGAGCGATGTCGGTGGTGAGCGGCCCGAGCGTGTAGAACGGCGCTTCGCCGCAGGCCTCGAGCTGCTTGTCCATGTTGGCCTTGATCTTGTGCATCGGCACGTGGCCGGGGCCCTCGATCATCACCTGGACGT
>DAINCA010000047.1:0-12248 GCA_036732645.1 Allosphingosinicella sp. | reverse complement strand
ATCGTCACGGGCTGCATGGGCAAGGAAGCCGATCTCATCCGGGCGAAGTTTCCGAACGTCCTCGCGGTGACCGGCGCCCATCAATATGAAGAGGTGGTCGGCGCGGTGCACGTGGCCGCTCCGGTGCCGCCTTCGGCCTATCTCAACCTGGTGCCGGACGCGGGCCTCAAGCTGACGCCGCGCCATTATTCCTATCTGAAGATTTCAGAAGGCTGCAACCATCGCTGCGCCTTCTGCATCATCCCGTCGCTTCGCGGCGACCTGGTAAGCCGCCGCCCCGACGCGATCCTCCGTGAGGCGGAGAAGCTGATCGCCGCTGGAACGAAGGAATTGCTGGTCATCAGCCAGGACACCTCCGCTTATGGAGTCGATCTTCGCCACGCCTCGTGGCCGTGGAAGGGCGGCGAGGTCCGCGCCCACATGACCGATCTGGCGCGCGAGCTGGGCAGGCTCGGGGCCTGGGTCAGGCTCCATTACGTCTACCCTTACCCGCACGTCGACAAGGTGATTCCGTTGATGGCGGATGGCCTGATCCTTCCTTATCTCGATATTCCCTTCCAGCATGCCAGCCCGCGCGTGCTTAAGGCGATGAAGCGGCCTGCTAACGAAGCCAAGGTGCTTGAACGGATCCGCGGCTGGCGCGAAATCTGCCCCGACATCACTATCCGATCCACCTTCATCGTCGGCTTTCCCGGAGAGACGGAAGAGGATTTCGAGTATCTGCTCGAATGGCTGGACGAGGCCCAGCTCGATCGGGTGGGCGCATTCCGGTTCGAGCCGGTCCGGGGGGCGGCCGCCAACGGCCTTCCAGGGATAGTCCCCGAAGAGGTCAAGGAAGAGCGCTACGCGCGGTTTATGGCGAAGAGCGCCGCCATCTCGGCGGCTAAGCTGCATGCCAGGATCGGCCGGACGATCGACGCGATCATCGACACCGTCGACGGCGAAGGTGGAGCCACCGGCCGCTCCAAGGCCGACGCTCCGGAAATCGACGGCGAAGTCCATTTGCGCGACGCGCAGGGACTGAAGACCGGGGATATCGTCAGTGTCCTGGTCGAGGACTCCGACGACCATGATCTGTTCGGCGTACCCGTCGCCTGAGGGCGGCTGGTGGCGTCGCTTTATCGCTGCCGCGACGGCGGCAGCCGGATTATTGGCTGGCCGGGCGGTCCGACGCGCCTTCCTGCGAATCCGGTGCCTTCCGCTGGACGGATTCGGCCGGGCGATCGGCGCGGATGCGGGTACACTGGCGGCGCCCCTTCACCAGCGAGCCGGTGTCGATCGCCTTGTGGCACACCACTCTTTGGCGCGCGCTCTTGCGCTCGACCTGATTCGCCTCGCCTTGCGATGATTGAGCGAAGCCCTGCGCCGCTGGAACCGTCGCCAGACAGGCCAAAGCAATGGCCATTAGCCGTGAAGAAGTCCGCATGTTTGGAAAAACCTTTTGCCGATCCCGGCGTTCGATAGCGGCTGCAGAGTGAACGGTAAAGCTTCGACGGCGGCGCTCAGCCGAGAGCAAAGTTTGAACGGAGGCCAGGCATTCATTAGGGAAGCCCGATGATCGAGATCTCGAAACTACTGCAGGCCGACCGGGGCCAGCCCGCGACCCTGCTCCATCTCGTCGACAAGAAAGGGTTCGACTCCTGGCTCGGCACTCAGCCACAGCGGATTCGCGATGCCGTAACCGCGCAGGGTTTCAAGGGCGAAGGTTTCCAGCTCGCCGTGCTTCCGGAGGACGATTGGTCGGCAGTTCTTGGAGTCGCCAATGTCGCGGAGCTGAGCCCATGGTGCCTGGCAAAGGCCGCGGAAACCCTGCCGGAAGGAACCTACCGGGTCGCCGGCCAAGGCCCTGGTCCCGCCACCCTGGGCTGGTTGCTCGGCCAGTATAAGTTTGATCGCTACAAGGAGAAGAAGGAGCCGAAGGGCCCGCGGATCCTCCTGACCGACGATCCGGCACGGATCGACGAGACGATATTGATCGCCGAATCGACCTTCCTGGTACGCGACCTCGTCAACACGCCCGCTGGCGATCTCGGCCCGGAGGAACTGGAGATTGCGGCCCTTGCGGTCGCCGATTCCTGTGGTGCCAAGGCAAATGTCGTTCGCGATCACGCGCTCAAGGAAGGATATCCGATGGTCGCCGCGGTTGGCGCGGCCGCCAGCCCGGAACGGGCGCCGCGCCTGATCGAGCTTCGCTGGGGCGATCAGCGACATCCCAAACTGGCCTTGGTCGGCAAGGGCGTCTGTTTCGACAGTGGCGGTCTGGATATCAAGCCGTCATCCGGAATGCGGTTGATGAAGAAGGATATGGGCGGAGCCGCCCATGTCTTGGGACTCGCCCGCTTGATCATGAAGGCCAACTTGCCGGTCCGCCTTCATGTCCTGATCCCCGCGGTCGAAAACGCAATCTCCGGCGCCGCCTTCCGTCCCGGCGATATATTGAAAAGTCGAAAGGGCCTGACCGTCGAAGTCGGCAATACCGACGCCGAGGGTCGGCTCATCCTGGGCGACGCCCTCACCCGCGCCGCGGAAGACGGACCCGATCTCATCCTCGATTTCGCGACCTTGACCGGTGCGGCCCGGGTCGCTTTGGGCCCCGATCTGCCCGCTTTGTTCGCCAATGACGACCCGCTGGCCGATAATCTTCTCGACGCCGGCAGCAGGGTTGCGGATCCGGTCTGGCGAATGCCGCTCTGGAAACATTATGAGGAGATGCTGGCTTCGGACATTGCCGATGTCGGCAACATCTCGGATGCGCCGATGGCCGGTTCGGTAACGGCCGCTCTGTTTCTCCAGAAATTCCTGCCCGTGGGCCTGGCCTGGGCCCATTTCGATACGTTCGCCTGGCGGTCGTCAAATCGGCCGGGAAGGCCCAAGGGGGGCGACGCCATCGGCCTGAGGGCAGCCTGGGAAATGCTCCGCGGCCGCTACCAACGCTGACCAGATATATGATTTTTGCGTCGAAACCTTTGATTCTACGGAAACGAAAGCGTCGCTGACTGGTTGTAGCCCCGAAACGTCGACCTCGAGCGATGCGGAGCAAAATCGTGGCAGACCAAGCGCTCAAGGGCTGGATGCAAACCCTGATCAACTATGTCAGGTCCGGCCAACCCGATCTAACCAACCGGCAGATGGCGCTGATGCTTCTCGTCTATCTGACCCCCGGCCCCCATACGGTCCGCGGCCTCGCTCAGATTCTGGGCGTGTCGAAACCGGTCATCACCCGCGCCTTGAACACCTTGGGCGCACTCGGCTATCTGCGCCGCGTTCGCGACGAAACCGATCGCCGCAACGTCTTCGTCGCCCGAACCAGCACTGGACAGGACTTCCTTGAAGGTTTCGAACGCAACCTCGAGCAGGACGGTGCCGGCAGCCGAAAGGTCAGCCGCGAGCGGGGAATCCTTCTCCAGCACGGGTGAGCATTTCCGACTGACTGGGCCGTCGCTTCCGCTCGACCCACGAATCCACGCTTATCGCCGCGACCTCGCCGACATCGATCTCGCCGGACAGGTCATCGCACCGCATTATGCGCGCCACCTCCTTCGCGGCTGCGGCTCTCGTGCGGTTTTCGTCTGGCCCAACCCGCGAACCGAGGGCGACCCGGTCTCCGAGCTTCTTCCCGGCGAGCATTTCGAAGTGCTGGAATATGCCGGCGGCTGGGCCTGGGGTTCTTGCGCGGGCGACGGAATTGTCGGTTATGTCGAAGCGATCGCTCTGACCGACCCCGTCTCACCCACCCATATCGTCTGCGAGAAATCCGCGCCGGTCGCCGCCGACGCAGGGATCATGTCACCGGTGCTCGCTCACCTGCCAATGGGCTCCCGCCTCTCCGGCGAAGGTCAAGGTTCATGCCTCAGCACCGAGTTCGGCTGCGTCTCCAGCAGCCACTTGCGCCGGATCGACGAGCATGACGAGGATCCGGTCGTCGTCGCCGAGCGACTTATCGGCACCCCGTATTTGCCAGGAGGACGAAGCCTGAACGGCATCGATGGCAACGCCCTCGTCCAGCTGTCGCTCAGCCTTTGCGGGATCCCGGCGCCGCGGCTGGCCGACCAGCAGCGCGATCTGGGGGTCGAGGTGGACGCGGGAGCCGCCTTGCGCCGCGGTGATCTGATCCTGTGCGACGGCGATGCCGGGCTCATGGTCGATGATCTGCTGGTCATCCATGTCTGTCCGAAAGCCGGCAAGGTGACGGTCGATCCTGTCTCCTTGCTCGAATCCCCGGGTTCAAGCCGGCGGCGCCTGCTGCTCTAGCGGCGTCGCCAGCGCGCCTTCACATCTCGCCGCGGGCGCGGCGCAGCGCATACCATCTTTGGACGTTGGAGTTATGCTGCTCGAGCGTATCGGCGAAGACGTGACCGCCGGTGCCGTCGGCGACGAAATAAAGCGCGTTGGTCGGCGCCGGGTTGAGCACGGCCGCGATCGACTCCCGTCCCGGATTGGCGATCGGGCCGATCGGCAAGCCGGCGCTGGCATAAGTATTGTAGCCGTTCCGGGCATTGAGTTCCGAGCGCAGGATGCGGCGGCCGAGTGGCCGCCCCCGGGTGATCGGATAGATGACGGTGGGATCGGCCTGGAGCGGCATTCCGCGCCTGAGGCGATTGCTGTAAACGCCTGCGACCATCCGCCGTTCGGAAGGTTTGCCCGTTTCCTTCTCGACGATCGAGGCCAGGATCACGGCGGCGTCGGGGCTCACGACGACGGTGTTCGGGCTTCGTTGCGGCCAGAGCTCCGTCAGCGCGTCGCGCATCGCCTTCTGCATTCGTCCCAGCACCGCCGCTCGGCTCTCGCCCCGCTGGAAATTGTAGCTGTTCGGGAGCACCGAACCCTCGACCGGGACTTCGATCTCGCCGGTCAGATAAGGGACCTTCATCAGCCGCTCGTGGACCAGCACCGACGGCATGCCTTCGGGAATCGTCACGAGTCGCTGGACGGGCCTTCCATATTGAAGGTGGGTAAGGATGGCGGCAGGACTCATCCCGGGGCGCAGCTCGAATTCCCCGGCCTGGATCGGCGCGTGGGCGCCAAGCAGCCGGGCAAAGGCCCGAAAGGTCGTCGAATTGCCCCTGATCGCGCCCGATTCCTCGAGCTGGCGCGCCACTCTGGCGACGCTCGACCCCTGCTCGACGATCAGGCTGGTGGGCTGCGACGTCGGCCCCGGACCGGCCCAGAGCATCCACGTGGCGACGCCTGCGGCGATGATCAGAAGCGCCGGCACGATCAGCAGAAGGAGAAGGCCGCGCTTCATGTCGTCACTGGCACCGTTGGCACTCGCACTCGGGTGCCTAGACGGCCTTCATGACGAGGCTGGCATTGGTGCCGCCGAACCCGAAGCTGTTGTTGAGCACGGCTTTCACCTTGCGCTCCTTCGCCCGGTGCGGGACCAGGTCGACCCCTGACGTGCCTTCGCTCGGATTGTCCAGATTGAGCGTCGGAGGAACGATCTGATCGCGCATCGCCAGGATGCAGAAGATCGATTCGACGGCGCCGGCGCCGCCAAGAAGGTGTCCGATTGCCGACTTGGTCGAGCTCATCGACATGGTGGCGATGTGATTGCCGAACAGCCGCCGGACCGCGCCCAGCTCGAGCTCGTCGCCGAGCGGCGTCGAAGTGCCATGGGCGTTGATATAGTCGATGTCGCCGAGGTCGAGGCCTGAGCGCTTCATCGCCACCTGCATCGCACGATAGCCGCCGGAACCTTCGGGATGAGGGGCGGTGACGTGATAGGCATCGCCCGACATGCCGTAACCGACGAGCTCGGCATAGATCTTGGCGCCGCGCGCCTTCGCTCTTTCATATTCCTCGAGCACGACCACGCCGGCGCCGTTGCCCATGACGAATCCGTCACGATCCTTGTCGTAGGGGCGGCTGGCCCGTTCCGGCTGATCGTTGAAGTTGGTCGAGAGCGCCCTCGCCTGGGAGAAACCGGCAATCCCGAGCGGACAGAGCGCGTCCTCGGCGCCGCCGGCCAGCATCACGTCGGCATCGTCCATTGCGATCATTCGCCCCGCATCGCCGATCGAATGGGCGCCGGTCGAACAAGCGGTGACGACGGCATGATTGGGCCCCATCAGGCCGTAGCGAATGGAGACCTGGCCCGAGATCAGGTTGATCAGGCGGCCGTGGACGAAGTGCGGACTCACCCGCCGCGGCCCCTTTTCGTAAAGGACGATCGATTCCTTCTCGATCCCGGGAAGTCCGCCGATTCCCGATCCGATCGACACGCCGGCGCGAAAGCGCTCCTCCTCGCTCATGTCCGTCAGTCCGGAATCCTCGAGCGCCTGGCCCGCGGCGTCGAGTCCGTAGATGATGAACGGATCGACCTGGCGCTGCACCTTGTGATCGATCCTCTTGGCGGGATCGAAGCCATATTCATGTTCGGGCGGCTTCACCTCACAGGCGATCTGGCAGGCATAATCGGTCGGGTCGAAGCGGGTGATGCGGGTGGCGCCGCTCTTCGCCGCAAGAATGTTCTTCCAGCTCGTCTCGACGTCCCCGCCGAGCGGGGTGACGAGCCCTAGTCCGGTGACGACGACACGGCGCATAAGATCCAAACTCCAAAGATGGACAAACGGCCCCCCAACCGTCGGCGGGGAGCCGTTTTCAAGTCAAAGCGGCTCGAACCGCCGGTCGGCGGACAGGCCAGAAGCTTCAGGCCTTGTTCTGCTCGATATAATCGATGGCGTCCTTCACCGTCGTGATCTTCTCGGCGGCGTCGTCCGGGATCTCGACCCCGAATTCCTCCTCGAACGCCATGACGAGCTCGACGATGTCGAGGCTGTCCGCGCCGAGATCGTCGATGAAGCTCGCTTCCTCGGTGACCTTTTCGCCTTCGACGCCCAGATGCTCGACAACGATTTTCTTAACGCGGTCAGCAGTCTCGCTCATAGTCCACCTTTCCCTAGAGGCTTTTTGTTGGCCCTGCCCTAGCCTCACCGGCGCCCCTTGCGCAAGTGCGCCAAAAGCGGAGCAGGCGGGACGGCAGTGATCAGAGCATCGCCATTCCGCCGTTCACGTGAAGGGTCTGACCGGTGACATAGCCGGCCTCGCGGCTGGCCAGAAAGACGGCGGCGGCGGCAACGTCTTCGCCGGTGCCGAGATCGCCATTGGGAATTCGGCTGAGCAACGTCTGTTTCTGGGCATCCGGCAGAACGTCGGTCATCGCTGAGCGGATGAAGCCGGGGGCGATGCAATTGACGGTTATTCCGCGGCTTCCGACTTCCTGGGCGATGGCTTTCGACATTCCGACGAGCCCGGCCTTGGAAGCGGCATAATTGGCCTGACCGGGATTGCCCGTCGCGCCGACCACCGACGTGATCGAGATGATCCGGCCGAAGCGGGCGCGCATCATCGGCTTCAGCGCCGCCCGCGCTAGGCGAAACGCCGCCTCGAGGTTGATTCGAATGACGTCGGACCATTCCTCGTCCTTCATCCGCATCGCCAGATTGTCGCGCGTGACTCCGGCATTGTTGATCAGGATGTCGATCTTGCCGAGGGCTTCGACGGCCTGCGGCACGAGGCCGTCCACCGCTTCGCCTTCGGCCAGATTGCACGGCACTGCGACATGATCGCCCTTCAGCTCGCCGCGGAACGCGTCCAGCTTCTCGGCATTGGAGCCGGACAAAGCCAGCCTCGCGCCCTGACTGGCCAGCCCGCGAGCGATCGCCGAGCCGATTCCGCCCGAGGCGCCCGTCACCAAAGCCGTCATTCCCGTAAGGTCGAACATGTTCCTACTCCGTGATCTGGATTCGCTGGCGCGCGTCCTAAATTTCCTTCAGCAAGGCGTCGATGTCGGCCGGGGTGACGACGCTGGTGACCGTGGCGTCCGGGGCGGTTCGCTTCACCATCGGCGCGAGCACCTTGCCGCCGAACTCGACGAAATGGATGACGCCGGCATCGAACATCGCCGCGATGCTCTCACGCCAGCGGACGAGCCCCGTCACCTGCTCCACCAGCAGCTCACGGATCCGCTGCGGATTGTCGACGGCGGCGGCCGTCACGTTGGCGTAAAGCGACACCATTGGCGCCTCCATCTCCACCTCCGCCAGAGCTTCGGCCATGACGTCGGCCGCCGGCTTCATCAGCGGACAATGGAAGGGTGCCGAAACCGGCAGCAGGATCGCGCGCTTGGCGCCCATCTCCCGGGCGATCTCCAGCGCTCGCTCGACCGCCGCCCGATGGCCCGAGATCACGACCTGCGAGGGATCATTGTCGTTGGCGACGGTGCAGATTTCCCCCTGCGCTGCAGCCTGCGACACCTTTTCCGCAAGCTTGCGATCGGCGCCCAGCAAGGCGGCCATCGCGCCTTCGCCGACCGGGACCGCGGCCTGCATCGCCTCGCCGCGACGCCGTAGGAGACGAGCGGTGGTTGCGAGGTCGAAGCTTTCCGCAGCGCACAAGGCCGAATATTCGCCGAGGCTGTGCCCGGCGACGAAATCCGCTTTGGCGTCGAGATCGATGCCCGAAGCGCGCAGAACCGCGATCGCATTGGCCATGATCGCGGGCTGGGCATTTTCAGTAAGGGTAAGGGTCTCGACCGGGCCGTCGGCCATGAGCCTCGAAAGCTTCTGGCCCAGCGCCTCGTCGACTTCCTCGAACACGGCACGGGCTTCCCGGCTGGCATCGGCGAGCTTTATGCCCATCCCGACCGCCTGGCTGCCCTGACCAGGAAAGATGAATGCCCGCATGATCGTCTCCTTCCGGCGCGGCTGGTAGGCAGCGCCTCGATCGAGCGCAAGCCGCCCCTCTCGAAGCGACGCTTCGTCGGGGGATCGAGCTAGGCCATCGATCCCGTGTCGATGACGAAGCGATATTTGACGTCGCTTCGCTGCATCCGATCATAGGCCTCGTCGATTTCCTGGGCCGTGATCATCTCGATGTCGGAGACGATTCCCTTCTCGGCACAGAAGTCCAGCATCTCCTGGGTTTCAGAAATCCCGCCGATCAGGGATCCGGCGATCGAGCGACGGCCGAAGATCAGGACTCCGACATTCGGCGAGGGATGAGCATGTTCGGGAACGCCGACCAGGCAGAGTGTCCCATCGCGCTTGAGGAGGCCGGTGAACGCATCGAGATTGTGGCTCGCGGCCACCGTGTTGAGGATGAAGTCGAAGCTTCGCCCATGTTTGGCCATCTCGTCCTTGTTGAGGGAAACGACGACTTCGTCGGCACCGAGATCGAGCGCGTCCTGGCGCTTGCTCTCGGAGGTGGTGAAGGCGACGACATGGGCGCCCATGGCATGGGCCAGCTTGATGCCCATGTGGCCCAAGCCGCCGATCCCGACGACGCCGACCTTTTGACCCGGGCCCACTTTCCAGTGGCGAAGCGGCGAGTAAGTGGTGATTCCGGCGCACAGCAACGGCGCCACCGCCGCCAGCTGATCCTCAGGGTGGCGAATGGAAAGCACGAAGTCCTGGTCGACGACGATCCGCTGCGAATAGCCGCCCAGTGTATGCCCCGGCGGGTCGTCGGTCGGGCTGTTGTAGGTGCCGATCAGCCCCTTCTCGCAATATTGCTCGAGCCCTTCGTCGCAGGACGGGCACGAGCGGCAACTTCCCACCATGCAGCCGACGCCCACCGTATCGCCGACCTTGAATCGCGAGACCTCGTCGCCGACCGCGCTGACATGGCCGACGATCTCATGGCCCGGAACGCAGGGATAGACGGTCCCGCCCCATTCGGAACGGACGGTGTGGAGATCGGAATGGCAGACGCCGCAATAAGCGATGTCGATCTGGACGTCCTTCGGCCCGGTTTGCCGGCGTTCGATGGACATGGCCTCGAGCGGCTTTTCGGCCGAATGAGCACCATAAGCGCGGGTCGCCATCGACGTATCTCCTTTTAAGGGCTGAATCCTGGTCGAGGACCCGATACGACGCGAACCCGGTTGCGGCCACGGGAATTTGCGATCGCGATGCCGGGTTCCACTGATCGCCCAGCCGAGCGGGCTTGATTTTTCCCCCTTGTTCGGCCATGTGCCACCCAGCCCGGGGCGGAGGCGATGCCTTCAGCCCCGGTCTTTGCTTTAGACGACAGCCGGAGGGGCGTCCGCAATGGGCGGCGTCAGCGATCGGCCAAGAGAAGGAATAGCGCAACATGCCGCTCTACGAGCATGTGTTTCTCGCGCGTCAGGACCTGGCCCAGGCCCAGGTCGACACGCTGGCGGAAACCGCCACCAAGATCATCGAGGACAATGGCGGCAAGGTCGTCAAGACCGAGACCTGGGGTCTCCGCAACCTCGCTTACCGAATCCAGAAGAACCGCAAGGCGCATTATGTCGCCCTCGATTTCGAGGCGCCCGCCCCCGTGGTCGCCGAGCTGGAGCGCCAGACCCAGATCAACGAGGACGTCATCCGCTACATGACCATCAAGGTCGATGCGCATGAGCCCGGACCGTCGGCGATGATGCGCCGCGGCGACCGCGACAAGCGCCGCGGCGATGACGATCGCGGCGATCGTTTCGACCGTGGCGACCGCGATCGTGGTGATCGTGGTGGCGAGCGCGCCGGCCGTGGCCGCCGCGACGAAGTCGAAGCTTAAGGAAGGGAGACAGCAACATGGCACGCCCATTTTTCCGCCGCCGCAAGAGCTGCCCTTTCTCGGGCAAGGATGCGCCCCAGATCGATTACAAGGACGTCCGTCTGCTCCAGGGCTTTGTCTCCGAGCGTGGCAAGATCGTCCCGAGCCGCATCACCGCGGTGTCCACCAAGAAGCAGCGTGAGCTGGCGAAGGCGATCAAGCGCTCGCGTCACCTCGGCCTTCTTCCCTACGTCGTGAAATAAGGAGCGAGAGCAATGGACGTCATTTTGCTCGAGCGCATCGAGAAGCTGGGTTCGATCGGCGACGTGGTGAAGGTGAAGAACGGCTACGCCCGCAACTTCCTTCTTCCCCGCGGCAAGGCGCTTCGCGCCAACGAATCCAACCGCAAGGTGTTCGAAGCCAATCGTGAGCGGATCGAGGCACAGAATGCCGAACGCCGCGGCGAGGCCGAGAACGAGGCCAAGAAGGTCGACGGTGCCAAGATCCAGCTGATCCGGCAGGCGTCGAATACCGGTCAGCTCTACGGATCGGTTTCCGCTCGCGATCTGGCCGAGGCTCTCGAAGCCGCCGGCTACAAGGTCGCGAAGAACCAGATCGTTCTCGACAAGCCGATCAAGTCGATCGGCATGCAGGACGTGAAGATCGCTCTTCACCCGGAAGTGTCCGTGACGATCTCCGTCAACGTGGCGCGTTCGCCCGAAGAGGCGGAGCTCCAGGCAGCCGGCAAGGACGTGATGGCCGAGATGTTCGAAAAGGACGTCGCCGGCTTCACCGAGGAAAGGATCGAGGGCGCCGAGCCCGGCGAGATCCTGCCCGAGCCGGCCGAGGCTTCCGAAGCCGCCGAGGCTTCGGATACGCCGACCGAGGATTCGGATACGGTTGAGTCTGGCGAAGAGGAAACGGCCGAGCAGGCCTGATCACTTCCAGCCAATGAAACACGGAGAGGCCGCCGGCTCGTCGAAGTCGGCGGCCTTTTCTTATCTGATTGCCGCCAGCTCGATCCCCTTGGTCTCCCGGGCCAGCAAGGCGCTGATGCCGCTGATCGCGCAGCTCGTCGCGACGTAGATCGCCACCGGGACGGCGGAGTCATATTCGCGGTAGAGCCACAAGGCGATGATCGGTGCCAGTGATCCGGCGACGATCGATGTCAGCTGATAAGCCAGCGACACTCCCGAGTAACGGATCCGGGTCGGGAAGAGTTCGGCGATGAACGCCGCCTGGGGTCCGTACATGGCGCCGTGAAGAACCAGCCCGACCACGAGAGCGATCATGATCGACAGATTTTCGCCGCTTCCGAGCAACGGGAACAAGGCGAAGCTCCACGCAGCCAGTCCAAGGCCGCCGAACGCATAGACCGGGCGTCGCCCGATGACGTCGGAAAGGCGCGCGAAGAGCGGGATGGCAAAGAACTGGATGGCGGCGCCGACCAGCAAGGCGTTCAGCGCCAGGCTTCGCGTCTCCTCCGCGACGTCGACGAGGTAAGTGAGCGAGAAGACGGTGAGGATGTAATAAGAGATATTCTCGCCCACCCTCAGCCCCGCTCCCAGGACCAGAGCCATCGGCCGTTCGCGCAGGACGTCCATCGCCGGCAGCTTCGGCGCCTCGACTTGTTCTTTCCGGACTTCTTCGAACAAGGGGCTCTCAGGCACCCGGTTGCGGATGTAGAAGCCGACGATCACCAGCACGGCGGAGAGCAGGAAGGGAACCCGCCA
>DAINCA010000046.1:0-12278 GCA_036732645.1 Allosphingosinicella sp. | reverse complement strand
ATTTCGTCGGTCTGCTGACGCCGATCAACGTTTTCGATGCTTTCGGAATCAGCCACGGCTTCAAGCAGACGTCGGCTCTGGTCGTTGGGGGCATCGCGGGCGTCCTCGCGTTTATCGGCTGTTCGCTGCTCCTTCATCGGCGCTTGTTCGATCCTCGGATCCGCCGAAGCTCGTCGATCGGCGACATCCTCGTCCTGGTGCTGATCTGGGCCCAATTGGTGCTCGGCATCGCCACCACCTACTGGACGATAAAGCATCTCGACGGCAGCGAGATGGTTCGGTTTATGAGCTGGGCCAACGGGATTCTCACGCTGGATCCGGCCGCGCCGCGGGAGATCGAAGAAGTCGCTCTGGTCTACAAGCTCCACATCGTACTCGGGCTGACCCTTTTCCTGATCACGCCGTTCACCCGGCTGGTCCATATCTGGAGTGCGCCGATCTGGTTCCTGCTTCGGCCGGGTTACCAGATCGTCCGGTCGCGCCGTTCGGTGAAGGATCAGGCATCGCCGACCCACGGCCCGGCTGGAGGCGCGCCGAGTTACGGCGGAACGACGGTGCTTCGGGCTCAAGCGGAAAGTGGCCAACAGACATGACTCGCAAACTCGACGTCCTCAATGTTGCCGATCCGGCGCAGCGCCCAAGCCCCGCGATGCCGAGCGCCTGTGAAAGCGGCGGCTGCGGCGGCGGCCCCGAACCGGCGATCCCGCCGCCGCCCAGCTTCGGCGAGGTCAGGATCAACGGCGTGGAAATTCCGCCCGAGGCCATCGCCCACGAGATCCAGCACCATCCGGCGCCCGATGCGGAGACGGCCTGGGTTGAAGCCGCCCGTGCGCTCGCCGTTCGGGAGCTTCTCCTTCAGGAGGCCCGCCGGCTCGGGATCGAGGCGGATCCGGAAGAGGATGAGGCGGGACGGATCGAGGCCGACGATGACAGCCTGGTGCGTGCGGTGCTCGAATCCGAAGTCCAGCCGCAAACCCCGGGCGAGGCCGAATGCCGGCGTTATTATGAAGCGCAGGTCCATCGCTTCCGGACGCCTGATCTGTTCGAGGCAGCCCATATCCTGATCGAACCTGATGGAGACGACGAAAATGCCTGGGCGGCGGCAGAAGCCCACGCACGGACCATTGCCGGCGAGATCGGCGACGATCCGAAGGCGTTCGCCGAGGCCGCTCGCGCCTTTTCCAAATGTCCATCATCCCAGCAGGACGGCTCGCTTGGACAAATTCGCCGTGGCGAACTGGCCGCCCCGGTTCAGGCGGGTATCGAGGCCTTGTCGGAAGGGATGACCGGCCGGGAGCCGGTCCGGTCCCGGTTCGGCTGGCATGTGCTTCGTCTGCATCGGCGGATTGAAGGCCGGACCTTGCCGTTCGAGATCGTGAGAGACCGGATTGCGGACATGCTCGAGGCTCGAAGCTGGTCGCTCGCTGCCGCCCGTTACGTGAGCGAACTCGCCGGGCGCAACCAGGTGGAAGGCATCATCGTCGACGCCCAGGGCAGCGCCTGATCATGATGCTTGGCGATCTTCTGGCGGCGGCCCGTGATTCGACGGGCGCCTTTCAGCTCTGGCTCGAAAGTTCGGACCCGGGCCTCGCCGCGGAAGTCAAAATCGCTGCCGAGCGTGAGCAGATGAGCCCGGCTGGCTTCGTTAGGGCCGCAGTGACCGAATTCTCGCGGTTCGCGGCGGAGGAGGATTGGGCCACACTGACCTCCTCGCTCCGCGACAGCTCCGACCCCGGCACGATCTGCCTGTTGGCAATGGTCCACTGGCGCCTCAACGTTCGCGCCTGCGATCATCATGGTTTTCACACCCCTCGTCAGCACGGAGAATCGGCCCATGAGCGACCCCAACCGCGACCAGCCCAATGACGCGCCGTTGAACCCGGCGCTGAAGAGCAGCAAGGAAACCGTCTACAACACCACTTCCACGACCCCCACGCCCTTCGACACCGCCTCGGCGAAAGAAGGCGAAGGGGAAGGGTGGCCGATCATCTGGCTGGTCGTGACCGTTATCTGCGTCGTGCTCGCAGTCTACTTCATACTTTGACCTGGGCCAGCCGACTTTTTTTGGACACGACGCCTCGCTCTTTGATGTAGGTCAACGCGCCGATGAAGCGCGTTCATAGGCTCGATCCTGGAGGATTGCGCCATGACCCTGGAGACGGATCACGATTTTCATTTGCGGCGGGCCCGCTCTGAACTGGATCTCGCGTTTCGCGCCGAGTCTTTGGCAGTATCGGAATCGCACCTGCGCCTTTCGGCCCTGCATATGCAGCGGTTGAACGGGGGCCTGCACCTGCGATCGACGAGCTCCAACACGGAACAAGGTGAAATACTCACTGCCTCCGGCTAGATCGTCCTGATGCCCAGACACGCGCCCGGAACCCGCCTCGCCACCCACGAGGTCTCCAATCAGCCCGGCGAGTTTGCGGGCCGCAATCTCTTCGCCACAGACATGGCGCTCCGCGATGCCGCCTTGCGCGAGGGTGGCTGCTGGCTCGAGATGCCTCTGTCTGCGCTTGGCGAAGCAGCGGGTTCAGAGCATGTCCTGGAGCTGGGCGAGGTCGCCAATCGCTGTCTGCCGGAGTTGGTGAGCTTCGACCGCTACGGCCGCCGGCTCGACGAGGTGCGATTTCATCCGGCCTATCATGAGCTGATGACGCTCGCGATGGAACATCGGATTCACGATATCGCCTGGGCCCAGCCGCGGCCCGGAGGCCACGTCGCCCACGCAGCCTTGCTCACGCTTTTCACCCAGGCCGAGGCCGGGACGATGTGTCCGATGAGCATGACCTATTCGGCGGTGCCAGCGCTCCGGCGGACGCCGGAGATCGGCGATCGCTGGATCGGGAAGCTGGTCGGCGGCCGCTACGATCCTGTTCTTCGGCCGCTGCGTGAAAAGAACGGCGTCACGATCGGCATGGCGATGACGGAGAAACAGGGAGGCAGCGACGTTCGCGCAAACACGACGCAGGCGGCCCCTCTCGAGGGTGCCGGTAACCGGGCCTATCGCCTGCGCGGGCACAAATGGTTCTGCTCGGCGCCGATGAGCGACGCTTTCCTGACGCTCGCTTATGCCCCCGGCGGCCTTTCCTGTTTTCTTGTTCCGCGGATCGCGCCCGACGGCGAGCGCAACGGCATCCAGCTGATGCGGCTGAAGGACAAGCTCGGCAACCGCTCCAATGCCTCGGCCGAAATCGAATATCACGATGCTTATGCCGAGCTGATCGGCGACGAGGGCCAGGGCGTGAAGGCGATCGTCGAGATGGTCCACCACACTCGGCTCGGCACGATCGCGGGGACGCTCGGGATTATGCGCATGGCGCTCGCCCAGGCGGTCAACCACGCCGCCGGCCGCCGAGTCTTTCAGAAGACGTTGATCGACCAGCCGGCGATGCAGGCCGTCCTCGCTGATCTGGCTCTTGAATATGAGGCTGCCGCCTTGCTGGTCATGCGCGTCGCACGCGCGTTCGATGGCGCGGACGAGGATGAGCGGGCGTTCGCCCGTCTTGCCGTCGCGGTCGCAAAATACTGGCTGACCAAGGGCTGCGCGAACTTCGTCTACGAGTGCATGGAGTGCCTCGGTGGGGCCGGATATGTCGAGGAGAGCCCGCTGCCCCGATTGTTCCGGGAATCGCCGCTCAACGCCATCTGGGAAGGCTCAGGTAACGTCATCGCCCTCGACATCCTGCGGACCTTGGCTCGGGAGCCGGCGGCGCTCGACGCGTTCGCGGCAGAACTGGAGTTGGCGCGCGGTGCGGATCACCGGCTCGACGAGGCCGCCGATCAACTTGTCGCGCGGCTTCGGAAAGCGCCGCCGTCCCAGTCGGAGGCGAGATTTCATGCCGATCGGATGGCGCTTGTCCTGCAGGCCGCATTGATGGTGCGCCATGCGCCGGCCGATGTGAGCGGCCCGTTCGTTCTGAGCCGGATCGGTCGCCAGGCGGGTCGAAGCTTTGGAAGCTTCGCCGCGCCAGCCGACTTTCGGCCGATACTGGATCGGCAGGCGGCCACTTGATCCACCCGATCAATTGCTCAGCAGGTCATTCCTGAACCTGAATCGGTACCGGATTATTGAGGTCGATCTGAAACTCTCTCGTCCGGTTGTCCGCCATCTGGCGAAACCATTCCGGACCCTCCCAGACGCCGCCGGCGCGCAGCAATGTCTCCGCAAGCTGCAGAACCACGTCGTTGGAGACGCGGATCGAGCCGTGGGAGCTGGCCTTGCCGAGCGAATCCACGTCCTTGGTGCCGTGAATGGTGTTCGGCATCCGATAGACCAGGCGTGCCCGGCCCATCGGATTTTCCGGATCGCCGGCCTTCTTCGGCTCCCGATCCTCGGCCCATGATTCGTCCGTCGGCGGGATCCATTCGGGATTGAGATCGACTCGATGAATCTGCCACGAGCCTGTCGGAGTCGGCCATTCCTCGGTTCCGACGGCGACATCATGCTCTGCCATTACCCTGTCGCCTTGCATGAGGCGGAGCTTGCGGTCGCTGATGTCGACGAGGAATCGAAGATCCTGCAACTGCTGCCTCGCCTCATTGCTGACCCGGGCGCGCTCTATGTCCTGCGGGGTCTGCGGCGGCGGAGCCGGAGTTGCCTTGTTCGTCTGGTCTGCGGACTCGTTCACCTCATTATAGCGAACTTCGCACGCGGAAGTCGCGATCAGCGCCGAGAGGGCGACGCAATATCCAGTGAATCTCACGATGGTCTCCTTCAGCCTGCGTAACGGCACCGAAGGCCAATGGTTGCCTGTGCGGCTGTCCGCGGGCAGTCTTGTCCTGGTGTCAGAGTTCAGGATGAGCATCCGGAAGATCCTCGTGGCGCTTCAACCAGGCCTCGACGGACGAATGGCTGCGCTCGTCATCGACGTCGGCCCACCAGGCGCCGCGAACGTCGATCGTCGAGGCCCGGCCCTCATCGGCGAGACGTTGAACGCCGTCCGAAAGACTGCCCGATTTGCCCGCTTTTATGGCTTCGACAATCGCCACTCGAAGCGCCGGCGTCGCCCGGAACAGGCCGGTGTCGAACGCATCATAATTTTCGAGCATCTTGCCGATCCGAACGATCGAGTCCTGCGGCCCCGTCGCGACTCGAGTGACGTCGTCGAGATCGACGAAAGGATTGGCGAGGTCGTGATCGACGGCGAGTCTGACGCCTTCGGTCCCTGGCGCATGGCAAAGCCGGCGAAGAATGTCGGGATCGAACAGATGGTCGGCCATCAGGAGCAGATATTCACCGGCGATCCGCTCGGCGCCGGCAATGACCGAAAAGCCGTTGGGAAGATCCCAGACATCGAGGCGAACCGGATTGATCGAGGCGTCGACCCGCGACGACAAGTCGGCGAGAAAGGCCTCGACGCCGTCCGCCCGATGCCCTGTCACGACGTGGAACTCGGTCGCGCCGCCCGCGATCGCCGCTCGGACGACGCGCTCGATCAACGGCACACCCAGTATTTCGACCAGCGGCTTGGATGGCCCGATCTTGCGCAACCGGCTGCCGTGACCGGCGGCCAGGATCAGGCAGTTCATTCGGCGGCCAGCGCCTGCCCCGCGATGAACTCCTGTGTCAGCTGGGCTGCGACATCGTCGCTGAACTGCTGCGGCGGATGCTTGCAGAAGAAGGCCGAGGGACCGACGAGGACGCCGCCTTCGCCACGCTCAAGAGCGACCTTGCAGCAGCGAATGGCATCGAGAACGCAGGCGGCCGAGTTGGGGCTGTCCTCGACCGACAGACGGAGCTCGAGGTTCATCGGCACGCCGCCGAACAATTCGCCTTCCATCCGAAGGAAGCAGAGCTTGTTGTCATTGAGCCAGGGAATGTAGTCCGACGGACCGACGTGGATGTCCTCCGACGCCAGCCGTTCATCCATCACCGACTGCACTGCTTCGGTTTTCGACTCCTTCTTCGACACCAATCTCGCCCGATCGAGCATGTTCAGGAAGTCGGTATTGCCGCCGGTGTTGAGCTGGTAGGTGTGAGCGACGTTGACGCCGCGCTGGCCGAACAGGTTCGACAGGACGCGGTGGACGATGGTCGCGCCGACCTGCGCCTTGATGTCGTCGCCGACGATCGGCAGCCTCTTGTCGCGGAAGCGGCGTTCCCAGTCGGGATCGCTGGCGATGAAGACGGGCATCGAGTTGACGACGGCAACACCAGCCTCGAGCGCGCATTCCATATAGAAGCGGACCGCCTCCTCCGAGCCGACCGGAAGATAGTTCACCAACACCTCCGCCCCGGAGTTGCGCAACGCGGCGACGATCTCGTCCTGGCTCGCTTCCGGAAGCTCGGAGCGGACGAATCCGCGACCCTCAGGCGCCGACAACATGTGGCTCGCCATTCCGTCGAGCACTCGACCCATCATCACCGTGGTGCCTGTGGCGGGTACGTTGGCATGGAAGACGTTGGTGCAGTTGGGCGGTGCGAAGATCGCCTCCGCGAGATCGCGGCCGACCTTACGGGCGTCGGTGTCAATGGCGAGGACGAACTCGATGTCGGAGGGACCGTATCCGCCGATCTGCGGGTGGATCAGCCCATGGCCCTGCCGCGCCGGATCGACGTAATAATGGACTCCCTGGACGAGGGAGCTGGCGCAATTGCCTATGCCCAGCAAGGCGGTTTTGATTCTTTTCACCTGAACCCCTGTAACTATCCGGTGGCAGCTTGCACAGCGATTGAAGAAGCCAGGCCGATACGCCTCGAGAACCGAGGCGACGTCTGCCGCCCTGCGCCGGAAAGCCGGGTGCGGCAAGCCGGGACTCCGGCGCCAGGTGAGGACGGTCTTGGCCGTCGGAGTTTTAACTTCCCATTCGCGTCACAAATGGAGCAAGTTGACCGCCCGACGAATATTTCCCGCGAAAGTGCTTTTATGGCGTCCACTCAGGCCGGCAAGCCGCCGTTCGGACCTGGCGCGGCGCGGAAGCGACCACGCGAGACGGAAGACCCCCTCAACCTTTTTCTCTATCACCCGCTGGCGGCGAGTCTCGCCCGCTCGCTCCAGCCGACCGGGGTGAGCCCCAACGCGGTTTCAGTCGCCGGCATGTTCTGCATATGGTCGGCCGCGGCTTGTTATTTTCTGCTCCCCTGGCCCCAGTCGGCACTGTTTGGTCTTTGCCTCCACATGCTTTGGCACGTCGTGGACGGCGCCGACGGCGACCTGGCAAGGCTCACAGGAAGGAGCAGCCCAACGGGCGAGCTTGTGGACGGCGTCTGCGATTATGCCGGACATAGCCTGCTCTATGTCGCGCTCGCGGCGATGACCGACGATGTCATCGGCCTGTGGGCATGGCCGGTGGCCGCTCTTGCCGCGGCTTCCCATGCCGCCCAGGCCAATCATGCCGAAAGTCAGCGCCGGACCTATCTGTGGCTGGCTTATGGCGTGCCCTGGCTCAAGCAGGCTCGATCGGCCGGCGCGGAAGTGTTCACAGTAAGCAAGGGACTCACGCGGATATTCTCCGGGCCCGCGCGCATTTATTTGTGGGCGGCCAACGCGATGACCCCGAACATCGCTGCTCTCGATGCCGCGGTCGCCGATGCGGCCACGGATCCGCACCGGCTGAAGCTCATTCGGCGACTGGTACGGCGTTCGTCGCGGCGTTCATTGATCTTCCAGAAGGCGATCGGGTCGAATCCGCGAACGCTCATCCTTGGTGCGTGCATGGCCTTCGGCAGCCCGCTCGCCTTCTTTCTGGTCCAGATCTTCGCTCTCAACGTCGTGCTGATCGTTTCCGTCATTCATCACGGTCGCGTCAACCGAATCCTGGCGCGCAAGATTGGTCGGGGCACCACGATCGATGCGGACGGTGAAGGTGCGTTAACCATTATGCGTTAGGTCGAGCTTCGGTCTTCTTGACGCCCCGCTCCTGCGAAGGCGTTCTGAAGAAAGAATCGGCTAGAGACAGATCGTTAGGCCTCCGTGTACGGCGTTACCGGTGAGCCTTTTCGGCTCCCTTCCGGGTTGGCGAGGAAAACTGAATGGCATCTTTGGGATCGATCAAGGTGAAGCGAACTCCGGTTCGCCCCAAGAATATCCTGATTTGCGACGATGATCCGTTGCTGCTCGACCTGGTATCGCACCGGCTGACGAGGCGAGGGTTCGATGTAGCCACCGCGAAGGACGGGGGGGAGGCGATTGAATGCCTGGCCGGCAAGCTCCCCGATGCCCTGGTGCTCGACGCCATGATGCCTGTCATTGACGGCTATGAGCTGCTGCGACGAGTGCGCGAAGATCCGCGTACCGCCACTTTGCCTGTGCTCATGCTGACGGCGCGGAAGCAGGAAAAGGACGTCCTCGCCGCGCTCGAACTGGGCGCCAACGACTATCTGGTCAAACCGTTCATCCCGCAGGAGCTGGTGGTCCGGCTCGAACGGCTCATGGGACTGGCATCCGCTTGAGACCCGCCCTGAAGCTGTTCGGGATCCTCGCCCTGTTCCTGACGACGGCGCAGGCGCCGGCGCCGTCCGATTACGATCGCGCGGTCGCGGCCCGGAGCTCCGGCAGGTTCGAGACAGCCATCGAGATTCTGCAGACGATGATCGCCCGCGAGCCCAATCATGCGGATGCTCGACTTCAGCTCGGCCTCAATTATCTCGCGCTGCAGCGGCTCGATGAAGCGCAGGCCGAATTCGAACGGACGCTTCAAATCGCACCCGAATATGCTGACGCCCGGATCGGGCTAGCTCGAGTCGCCGAGCGGCGAGGGGACCGAATGGGCGCTTTGGCCTATCTCGAGCCACTTTCGCCCTCGAACGCCGAGGCGATAGACCTTCGAGCCAGGCTTCGATCCTCCCCTGCACCGGTTTATCGCAGCCGGATCGATGTCGATTTCGGCGCCGCAGCAGTCGAGAGCCAGCCCGATTGGCGCGAGGCTTCGTTTCAACTCAACCATCGCCTGACCGACGCGAGCGCCGTGACCGGCAGGATCGAGGCCGCTCGGCGATTCGACCTCAACGACGTCTACGGCGAACTGAGAATCGACCATCGTTTCAGCCCCGATTTCAGCGTCTGGCTGGCCGCGGGCGGAACGCCCGACGCGGACTTTCGCCCGTCCTGGCAGCTGGGAACCGGCCTTGCGGCGCGGGTCAAAGGCGGGCCGCAGGCAACAGTTTTGACGGTCGACTTCGTCCAGGCCCATTATCGAAGCGGTGACATCCAGACCGTCACGCCCGGCGTCGAGCAATATTTCGCCAACGGAAGGGCATGGGCGACCGCTCGCTGGATCAACATCATCGAAGATGGCGATCATAGATCCGGCTGGCTTGCCCGTGGCGACGTCATGGCGGGGAGCCGAGTCCGACTGTTTGCCGGGCTCGCCGATGCCCCCGATCTTTCCGAAGGCATAATTGTGGATACGTTCAGCCTCTTCGGCGGCCTCGTCGCCGACGTGGGGGATCGAACGACAATTCGGTTCTCGGTGGCTCGTGACGATCGTGCCGTCGGTGACAGGCTTTCCGCCTCGATCGGGCTCGGTTGGCGATTTTGAAATGCTGATCGGGCTGTGGCTAGTGTCCCTTGGGATATCGGGGGCGGCGCTGGCCATCATGGCCGGCCTCATCCTGCTCCGCCATGTCGGATCGTGGCGGGAGCAGCGCCGCGCCGCAGAGAGGCAGAGGCTTATCCCATTGCTTCTCGGAGATTCCGAACCGGGCGAAATCCAAGTGGCCATTTGGCGCGCCGACGATCTGCTGGTCGAGCTCACGGTAGAATTGATTCAGATGGTTCGAGGGAGCGAGCGCGAACGCTTCGTCGAACGCGCCGTTGCGCTCGGCGTGCCGCAGCGGCTTCGTCATCATATCAATAGCGGCGTTCCACGGCTTCGGCAGATGGCTGCGGAAGCGCTGGCACCCTTTACCGACGAGGCATCGACGGAAAGCCTGCTGGCCGCACTCGGCGACTCGAATTCGGACGTTCGCCTCACCGCGGCAATGTCGCTTGCCCACAGTGGGCGCAGCCCTTCCGCCACCGAACTGGTCGAGCGGCTGAAGATCGGCACCGAAGAAAAATCCTTGCTGATCATCTCATTGTTCAAGGATCTTGCGGAACAGCGACCCGAGCAGCTCGAAGCCCTGCTCGCCAACCCCGATCTGCCGTCCGGCGCGAGAATGGCCGCTGCGCAGGCCCTTGCTCATGCCGGCCGCTACCCGGCCGCTCCGCTCATCGCCGGGATGATCGTCAGGGAGGAAGCCAGCCCCGACGACGTTCCGCGCCTGCTCCGCGCCCTGGCTGTGCTTGGCCATCCCGCCGGGGAGCCGGCCGTTCGCTTCGCTCTCGCCAGCCGATCGCCCAGGATCCGGGCCGCGGCGGCCGAAGCCGCTGGCCGTATCGGGCTTACGCAATTGTCCGGACAGCTCACCGAATCGCTTGGCGACCCTGCCTGGGCGGTTCGATTCCAGGCCGGAAACGCCCTGGCGTCCTTCGGATCGGTGGGTCGTTCACTGCTCCAGCTCAAGGCGGATGACGACGGACCGGCAGCGGCGGCGGCGGCGCGCATCCTGGCGGAGCAAGCCGCGTGACCGGGATCGAGTGGCAACCGTGGGCTGCGAATGCGGCAAGCGTCATCGCCTTGCTCGTGATCGTGACCGGGCTGTTGCAAACCGCTTTTTATTTGGTCCTTCTCGTCTTTGCCGGGTTTGCCCTCGGAACACGTCCGCCGATCGGCAAGGCTTCCGTGCTCTGGCGACGTTATGCCGACGAAGCGCCGGCGATCGCCGTGCTTGCGCCCGCGTTCAACGAAGAGCTCTCGATCGTTGAAAGCGTCAGGTCTTTGCTTGCGCTTCATTATCCGACGTTCGAAGTGATCGTCATCAATGACGGCTCGACCGATCGTACATTGAATCGGCTGATCGAGGAGTTCGCCCTGACGGAAGTCGATCGCTATTACGAAGAAGCGGTCGAACACCAGCCGATCAGGGGGCTTTATGCTTCATCCCGACTTCCGCGCCTGCTGGTCATCGACAAGGAAAATGGCGGCAAATCGGACGCGCTGAACGCGGGAATCAACCTGGCCCGATCGCCGATCTTCTGTTCGATGGACGCGGACTCCCTTCTCGAGGCCGATGCTCTGCTTCGAGCGGTCCGACCCTTCGTAGAGGAGCCGACCCGCACCGTCGCCGTCGGCGGCACGATCCGCCTCGCCAATGGCAGCCGGATCGCGGCCGGCCGGGTCGAGAAAGTGGGAATGCCGAGCAAGCTGATCGCCTTGATCCAGGTCGTCGAATATCTGCGGGCATTCCTGATGGCACGTTTGGCCCTTGGAAGGATGCAGGTGTTGACCGTCATCTCCGGTGCCTTCGGCCTTTTCCGGCGACAGACGGCGATATCGGTTGGCGGATATAGTCACGGCACTGTTGGCGAAGACATGGAGCTCGTCATCAAGCTTCATCGGCGGATGCGCGACGAAAAGCGCGATTATCGGATCGATTTCATTTCCGAGCCGGTCTGCTGGACCGAAGCCCCAGAGGATTTGAAGACCTTGGGTCGTCAGCGCGCGCGCTGGCAACGCGGCGCCCTTGAAACCTTCTTCCGTCACCGGGACATGTTGTTCAATCCGCGTTACGGCCGGATCGGCTTCATCGGTTTCGGGCACATCCTGCTCGTCGACGTCGTCGGGCCGCTGGTGGAGGTGCTGGGCTACATGCTCGTGCCCCTGCTTTGGCTGCTGGGGCTGCTGTCGATCGACTATCTCGTCGCCTTCCTCGCGGTGACCTTCACCTTCGGAATCTTCGTCAGCGTTGCGACCTTGATTCTCGAGGAAGTGGAGTTGCGGAGATTCCCTCGCGCCCGCGATCTGGCGATCCTGACCCTCGTCGCAGTGATCGAGAATTTCGGGTTTCGCCAGCTCGCCAATTTCTGGCGGGTTCGAGGATGGGTGCAATTCCTGCAGCGCAAGAAAGGCTGGGGAGAGATGACCCGGAAGGGCTTTCAGCCGGGCTGATCGAGCGCTTCGAGACGGCGTAACAAAGCTTCGCCCGCGGCCTGAACATCCTCGGTTCCCGCACCTTCGTCGAGGGCGTCTTCCAGCCGCTGGCCGGCATCACTGATTTCGGGAAAGCCGAACAATCCACCGGCGCCGGCAAGACTGTGGCCGAGGCGCTGCAGTTCCGGGCGATCGTCCGCGGCGAGGGCCGCCGCCAGCGCGTCCCGATCCGAACGGCTACGGGCGATGAAGCGTTGGCGAAGCTCTCGCAGCCGATCGTCGAAAGCCGTCATCGGCTCAGATAGGCCCTGGCGGTCGCGGCGAATGTCATCGGATCGAAGGGCTTGGCGATAACGCCGTCG
>DAINCA010000045.1:0-12395 GCA_036732645.1 Allosphingosinicella sp. | reverse complement strand
CCGTAGCCGTAGCTGTTATTGCCGGCGTCGACGACACCGCGCACCCGGTAACGGTTGCTGCCGCGGCGATCGACATCGGTGATGCTCACACGGCCACCGCGGGCATAACGCTCAGCCTGATAGGCACAGGCGTTGACCGCGTTGCGATAGTCGTCCCGGTACTGATAACGATTATTGTAGCCGTACCGGTTACCGTCATTGTTGAGCGCACCGAGGATGGCGGCAATTCCGCCGATCACGGCGACGCCAGTGATGATGTCCCCAGTGTCGATGCCGCGATTATCGCGGTAGTCATAACCATATTGCGCCTGGGCCGGAGCCGCGGCTGTAACGGTCATAGCGGCAGCCGCAGCGGCGCCAGTAAGATATTTCGTCAGAGCCTTCATGGCATCCTCCTCATCGAAAAAAGACGCGGGATTTCCGAATCTTGAGGGAAGTTATGCCCGATTCGCCATGACGCTGTTCTGAATTGGTTGGTAGGCTTCTGTTCAGCTTCACAGGTCATTGCATGAACAATGCTACTCGCACGGAATTTGGCGAAAAAGCGAAAAAGCCCTCCTTTCCCCGACTCGGGTCGGACCGTCTCTCCCGCTTTGCGAGCCGATTATTGATTTGTGGCGGGACTGTGCCATGGCGGCCTGGATCATCGCCTGGGGTAAAACATGAAGCTGAAGCTCGCCGTCGCCCTCCTCGCATTCGCATCGGCCGCGCCGGCCGTTGCAGCCGAGGCCACGCCCGCTGCGCCGAAACTGATCGTCGCCATTTCCGTCGATCAGCTCTCCTCAGATCTGTTCGCGCAGTATCGGCAGCATTTTACCGGCGGCCTCGCCCGGCTGGCGCGCGGCGTGGTCTTTCCGGCCGGCTATCAAGGCCATGCCGCGACCGAAACTTGCCCCGGCCACTCCACCATCCTCACCGGCTCCCGGCCGGCGCGAACCGGGATCATCGCCAACAACTGGTTCGATCTAAGCGCCGGTCGCGAAGACAAGACCATTTATTGCTCCGAAGACGAGCGCGTCGAAGGCAGCTCGTCACAAAGCTACACGGTTTCTCCCTGGCACCTGCGGGTCCCGACCCTGGGCGATTATATGCGGCGCGCAAATTCGCGGAGCCGCTCGGTAGCCGTGGCCGGCAAGGACCGAGCTGCGGTGATGATGGGCGGGCACGAACCGACGGCGCGCTGGTGGTGGGGCGGTCGGGAATTCGTGACCCATGAAGGGGCCGCGTCCTCCGCCGGAGTCGCCAGGATCAATGGACTGGTCACCCAACAGATCGCTTCAGCGCGTGAACCGATGCCGATGCAGCCTTTGTGCGAGTCCCAAAGTCGGGCGATCCCGATCGAAGGCGGCAGCCCTCCGGCGGGGATAGGCCGGTTCGCGCGCGATGCCGGCAACCGCAATGCTTTCCGGGCCTCGCCAGACTTCGACGGTGCCGTGCTCGCACTCGCCGTCGCCCTCCAGCAGGAAATGCGACTTGGCCAGGGACCAGCGCCCGATCTTCTCGCCGTCGGGCTGTCGGCCACCGATTATGTCGGCCATACCTTCGGCACCGGTGGCAGCGAGATGTGCCACCAGCTGGTGGCGCTCGACCAGAAGCTCGGTGAATATTTCGAATATCTCGATGGCACCGGGATCGATTATGTCGTGATGCTGACCGCCGATCATGGCGGCCTCGACATCCCGGAACGCCAGCGTCAGCAGGCCCAGCCCGAGGCGGCTCGGGCGCAGGCCCAGCTTGCGGTGAACGCCGTGGACGCGCTCCTTCGCGAGCGCTTCGGACTCCAGAACCGGGCCTTGTACGGCGAGTTCGTCGGCGGTGACATGCATGTCGATCGCGCCCTCGCGCCTGAACTGCGCCAGCAGGTGATCGACGAAGCGATCCGGATCTACCGGTCCAATCCGCAGGTCGCCCGGGTCTTCACCCGAAGCGAGATCGAGACCGCGCCGCCGCCGGCCGGGCCACCGGACACCTGGAGCCTGCTTCAGCGGGCCGCCGCCTCCTTCGATCACCAACGCTCAGGCGATTTCCTGGTCCTTCTCGAGCCCCGGATCACGCCGATCTTCGACACATCCCGAGGCTATGTCGCCACCCATGGCAGCCCCTGGGACTATGACCGCCGGGTGCCGATCCTGTTCTGGCGGCCAAACATGACCCCGTTCGAGCAGCCGCTGCCGGTCGAGACGGCCGACATCATGCCGTCTCTTGCGGCCTTGATCGGTCTGGATATTCCGCAAGGGTCGATCGATGGCCGCTGTCTCGATCTGATCGACGGCCCGCAATCCTCGTGTCCGGCCGAATAGTTCGGCAAACACCAAACTATTGACTTGCCAGTTGCGCCTCAACAGGCATAGTTAAGTATATGCCTAACGATTCGGCTGCCCTCGATCTCGCCTTCCAGGCACTGGCCGATCCAGCACGGCGGCAAATGGTCGCCCGGCTATCCCGCGGCCCGGCGTCGGTCAGCGAGCTTGCGGGCCCCTTACCGATGAGTCTTCCCGCCGTTCTCCAGCATCTCCAGATGCTCGAGGCGAGCGGCCTCGTCCAATCGCAAAAGACGGGACGCGTCCGCACCTGTCGGATCGACCCGAACGCCTTGTCCGCCGCCGAAGCCTGGATCGCCGAGCAGCGTGCCTTGTGGAATGATCGGCTCGATCGGCTGGAGGATTTTCTCGCAGACATTCAGAAGGAGAAAGACAATGGCTGACGGCCTCGACCTTGTTCTCGAGCGCACGCTCGACGCGCCGCGCAATCTCGTCTGGCAGGCCTGGACAGATCCGGAGCTTCTGAAGCGCTGGTTCGCGCCGAGGCCTTACGAGATCACAGAGGTCGACCTCGATCTCCGGCCCGGCGGGGTCTTCCGGATCCGGATGATCGGCCCCGACGGCTTCGATACCGGTCATGGCAATCCCGGTTGCATCCTGGAGGTGGTCGAAGGCGAGCGACTGGTCTGGACCAGCGCGCTCGGACCCGAATACCGCCCCGCCGAAATGGCAACGGAAGGCTGCGAGGCGTTCCCGATGACCGCGGTCGTCACACTGGCCGATTCAGGGGACGGCCGGACATTGTACCGGGCCGTGGCGCTCCACGCGAACGCCGCCGACCGTGACGTTCACGCGAAGATGGGCTTTCAGGAGGGCTGGGGCACATGCGCCGACCAGCTCGAGGAACTGGCCGGAGAGCTCGCCCGGGAGCCGGCGTGATGCGGCGCCTCATCGTCGGCGGCTTCGTCAGCCTGGACGGGGTGATGCAGGCGCCCGGCGGGCCGGAGGAGGATCCGACAGGCGGCTTCGAACATGGCGGCTGGGTCTTTCCCTTCTGGGACGGGGTCATGGACGAGGCGATGGGCGTAAGCTTCGCCAGGCCGTTCGACCTGCTCCTAGGCCGCCGAACCTATGAAATCTTCGCCGGATACTGGCCGTTCGCGAGCGGAGACGTCGCCGGCCCGTTCAACGCCGCTACCAAATATGTCGCGACTTCTTCGTCCAGGCCCTTGTCCTGGCAGAACAGCATCCGGCTGGAAGGCGACGTCGTGCAGGCCGTATCCCGGCTGAAGCAGGAAGAGGGACCGGATTTGCTCACGCAGGGCAGTTCCGTTCTGGTTCAGTCCCTGCTGGCGGCGGGGCTGGTCGACGAACTGTCGCTCAACATCATGCCGGTGCTGCTGGGCCACGGCAAGAAGCTGCTCGGTGACGGTGCCGAGCCCGGCGAGTGGGAATTGATCGACAGCCGCACCTCCACGACCGGCGTCTTGATCGCCCGCTACCGCGCAAAAGGCCCCGTCCGAACCGGCTCGTTCGCCCAGGAGACGCCGAGCCAGGCCGAGATCGCCCGTCGGGAGAAGATGCAACGGGAAGACAGCTGGTGACCGACCTCGCCGAGGCTGACCTGAAACCCGCTTTCAGGCGCGAAAAATAGGGACACACTGAAGCTTCCCAGGATCCCCTCAGAACGCGCTCAGCAGCTGCGATCGATCTCGCGGCCTACCATGGCTCCGACGGCGCCGCCGACGATGGCACCGACCGTACCGCTGCCACCGCGGCGATAGCTTCGCCGGCTGTAGCTGCGGCCGTCGCGAGCGATTTCACGCCCGAGAAGCGCCCCGGCGGCCCCGCCTACGATCGCTCCGGTCGTGCCGTCGCCGCAGCGGCCACGATAATAATCGTCCTGATAGCCGCGCCGCCCATAATTGCGGCCGTAATAAGCATCCTGATAGCCGCGCCGGGCATAACCTTGCCCGTAATAATCGCCGCGACGATACCGCCGATAGCCGTCGCGATACTCGGAATTGCGATAATAACCATCATCGTAGCTGCGGTCATAATAACCGCCGTCATCATAATAACGGTCGCGGGGGTCGGCCTGGGCCGCGGCCGGCAGCGCGACCAAAGCGGTCAGCGACGCGGCGGCACCGAGAAGAAACTTGTTGAGCATGAAACGGGCTCCCGAAAGAAACGCTGCGGCCTGGCAGCCGCCGTTCCGGAGGCTGCGCCCGCGCGCCTTTCCGGCCGATGAATGAGATGTCCAAGACCGCAGGCGACGCCTGCATCAATGTACCGCTCGAGCTTCGCGTTCGGCCTTGGTCCCGAGCGAGAATCGTGGCTCGGCCAATGTGAGCGACCCAAGCAACAATTGCGCCGCATAGGTCCCGACCGCGGGGCCATGCTTGAAGCCGTGTCCAGACCCGGCGCCAACCAGGACGACGTTGCTCAATGCCGGATGCCGATCGATCAGCAGGTCTCCGTTCGAGCTGTTCTCATACTGGCAGACACGAGCCTCGCTCAGCGGACGATCGGCGAGATCCGGAAAGCGCCTTCGAATGAACGCCCGAACATCGGCCAAAGCGGCATCGGACGGCGTCCGGTCGCCGCTGTCGGGATCTATCCGGGGACCATGCGCATCGTGGGCAATCTTGAATCCTCGCGCTTCGAGATCAGGAAAACCGTAATAGACGTCGCCATCGTTGAAGTCGGCCCAACCGGGAAGCCGCGCAGCTTCAAAACGGGAATCGCCTCCCTCCGGAGCGAAGAAGAATACTTCCTGTCGGGTAGGAAAGATTCTCGTCGCAAGGAGGTCCGGAAAGAGCCGTCCCAGCCAGGGTCCGCACGCAAACACGAACTGGTCCGCGACGATGCGATCTCCGCGGGTCGTGAGCAACGCTTCGAGCCGATCCCGGTCCGCCGGCGGCGCCACCGCGGCTTCCATATAATCGCCGCCAGCCCGGACGAATTCCGCCACGACCGACTGGACGGCACGCCTCGCCATCAACGCCCCAAAGCCAGGTTCGAACAAGCCCTGATCCTCGGGGCCGACGGCCATTGCGGGAATCCGACGTTGGAGGGCGTCTCCGCTGAGCAATTCCGTCGCGAGGCCAAGCGACTGGTGGACCCGCAATGTATCCTGAAGGAACGGGTCGGGCCGGGGAAAGACGAAGAGCACGCCGAGCTGATGAAACAAGGGAAGCTCGGCGCGATCGGACAAGGCCTGCCACTCCGGCAGCGATTCGAGCGCCATTCGCGTATAGACTTCGTCCGCTCCGTAAGCGCCGCGAGTCATTCTGGATTCGCCGCCGGAAGAAGCTCGGGCGTGAGCCGGTCCCCAGGCGTCGATCAGAAGGACACGCTTCCCGGATTCCAGGAGGCGCCGCGCTGTCCAGGAACCGAACACGCCGGCACCCACGACCGCAACGTCCCAGCGTGATCTCGCCCCCTGAATGCTAGTGGCTGGAGTGGCCGCCGTCAGGGCCGCGGCGGCGCTCGCCACGAGTACCGAACGACGGCTCGGATCCCTCACTGGTTCAATCGCGGAGTCAGGAGCCGAAGCGCTTCCGAAGAGTGACGCCGATAACCCTCGGTTGACCCACATTGTATCCCAGGCGGGCGCGCCCGCCGCGCTCACGATCGAAGGACAAGAGGGCGTTCTCGTCCAGCAGATTGTTGACGTAGACCATCACGCCGAGTCCATTGGTCCATTCGATCCCGGCATTCAGGTTGATCATTTGATAGCTGGGCAGACGTAGATCCACGACCGTCGCATTGTTGCCCGAAGCACCGCCGAAAGGCAGACCGGACACGAAGCTGCGCGGATTATCCTCCTGGTCGCTCGGTTGGGAGTAACGGCTGCCGACATGCTGGAATGTGGCCCCGAACGAAGCTTCGGCATCGGCGGCTACAGGCACGGTATAATTTGCGCTTGCCGCCAACTGCAGGTTGGGAACCGACGGCAGCCGGTTGCCGTCGCGGATTCCGGCGATGACCACCCCGGCGGTAGTGGTCACGCTGGAATCGAACTTGGCCTCGATCAGGCTGCCTGCGAACGACAACTCGAGCTCAGGCGTCGGGTTGACGCTGAACTCGAGCTCGACACCCATGGTATGCGCTTCCGGCACGTTGAAGACGACGCGCGAGGAACAGGTGCCGGCATCTGCGGTGACCTGAAGATTGCTGATGTCCGTGTAAAAGGCCGCAGCCGAGAAGCTGACGTTGCGGCTCTGGCTGCGGACGCCAAGCTCGTAGTTCCACAAGGTCTCATCCTCGTAGGTCGGTCGATTGCCGTATGTCAGAGCGTCGACACCGTTAGGTCCACCGGTGCAGAGCGGAATGTTGAGCGGATCATTGACGCCACCGAGCCTGAAGCCCTTCGATGCCTGGGCGTTGATCCGAAGATCGTCAGTCGGTTCGTAGGTCAGGATCACGCGCGGACTGATCCCGTCCGACGACGTGCGATCGACATTATTGTCGCCATTGGAGAAGAGGCCACCCGAGTTGAACTCGCGCTCTTCTTCGAAATCATAATAACGCGCCCCGGCGGTCAACATGAACTGACCGAAATCATAGCTGGCCTCACCGAACACCGCCGTCTGCCGAATGTCGTAGGGCAGATCGGCGTTGTACGGCGAGTTGAGCGGGAAGCCGTTGGCGACGGCGACCGAAGTCCCGGCCCCAAAGCGCGCATCGGTGAAGGCGTCATAGCCCGGGGTCGGTAGCCGCTGGCTGTAGAGACGCTCGGTGTCGGAATAAAAGCCGCCGATCACCCATTGAAGGGGTCCATCGATGGTAGAGCTCAACCGGACTTCCTGAGCGAAGGTCTTGAGGTCGGTCATGTCGACGAGATTGGACGGAAGCAGCACGCCTGCGGCGGGAAAGCCGAGGTCGACCGAGACGCTGCCGGTAAGGGCACTGGCGTCGCGGCTGACGAGAATGTCGCGGTCGATATAGGTCGAAATCGAGGTCAGAGCGACCCCACCGAAGTCGATCGTCGCGTTGAGATCCGCGATCATCGTATCGTCGGCAAACTCCTCGTCGAGCAATAGGAACTGCTGGCGCTCGTCGAACGTCACCGCCGGCCGAGTTGTCGTGAAGGGGTTGGCGTAGAGGTTGTAGACCTCCTGCCGATTGAAGCCGTCGGCGCGAATTTCCTGGTAAAGGAATCGCGGCGTGATGGTGATGTTGGGAGCCGGCTCCCAGCGCAGGGATATACGCCCGCCGACGCGGGTACCGTCATTGACGTCCTCGTCGACTCCGCCGCCTTCGCGAAGCGCGTCGATGAAACCGCCGAAGCGGGTGAAATAAGCGACGGCGCGGATCGCGGCCGTGTCGCCGAGCGGGACGTTCACCGCGCCCTTGAGATGGCCGCCAATGTCGTCGCCGTCGACGAGGTTGAGATTGCCTTCCGCGAGGCCTTCGACGACCCCCAAGCGCGGCTGATTGGTAATGTAGCGCAAGGTGCCGCCGACCGAGCCGGCGCCAAACAGGGTTCCTTGCGGGCCGCGCAGTGTTTCGACGCGGTTGAGATCGAACAGATCGATGTCGGGCGTGAACAGCGAGAGCGAGATAACGGAATCGTCGAGATAGACGCCGACCTGCTCCTTCACGCCGGGCTGATCGCGGATGATCTGGCCGGCGGAGACGCCGCGGATCGACACCTGGCTCTGGCCCGGACCGAGATTCTGGATGGCGAGGCCGGCGACGTTGCGTGACAAGTCCTCGATCGTGTTCGCGCCCGAGCGTTGAATGTCTTCCTCGGTCTGGGCGTTGATTGAGAAAGGCACTTCAAGCAAAGATGTCTCTCGAAGGGTGGCGGTGACGACGATCTCCTCTTCTTCGACCACCGGCGCCTGCGACTGAGCGTAAGCTGGAGCGGCGACGGAGAGCGAGACAACGGACGCGGCACTGGCGAGGAGAGCGGCAACTTTGCGACGGCGCTGACAGCGAAGCATGACAAGTCCCCTTTTTGTTTCGTGCCTAGAATAATCTCACGCCTTTCGAGAGAACAGGCACTGCTGCTCGGCGAAGAATTCAGAGGGGAGTCTGTGCCTCCTGGGCAACACTGTGGCCCAAGTGTCGAGACTAGTGAGGAGAATTGGCAGGAGTAGCCGCTGACGGCGCCGCAAAATGCGCCGGAACGTGTTAGATCAGCCCGCCAGCTTCATCTCACCGCGGGCAAACGCAATGCCGAGCGAGAGGCTTTCGGCGATGCGTTCAGCCTTCTCCTGCATGGCCGCGGCCGCGGCCGGTGGCAGGACGTCCTCCGTCGCTTGTCGCCACAACTCCAGCCACCGCTCGAAGGACGCCTGGCGGATCGAGTCACCATGTTTGACATGGGCCGGCAGCGGCCGGCCCTTGTAGCGGCCGCTGGTCAGCATCACCGACGACCAGAAGGCCTGCAGCCGATCGAGGTGCTCGGGCCAGTCGTCGATCGCCGCGTTGAACACGGGTCCGATGAGATCGTCCTGTCGCACTCGCCCATAAAAGAGATGGACGAGCTCGCGCAGCCTCTCCTCCGTGATCGCGTCGAGGCCCATTTCGCCTTTGTCTGTCATGGGGCCGATATAGGTCGAAGCGCAGCAAGTTCATCACCCGGAGTTCCTGAAGCCCGGGAATCGAGTCCGAAGCCGCGTCTGTCTTTTTTGATTTTCACGAGCTTCGGATGGGCTATGCCGGCATTACCGTGGGAGGTTCCTGTCGATGCGCTTGATTGTCCTGTTTACCGCCTTTCTGCTCGCCGCCCCTGCGGCGATGGCCCCGGCCCAGCCCGCGACCGACGCTTCTTCCGATCGAATTGTCATCCACGCCGGCAGCCTGCTGGATCGGCCTGGCCGGCCGCCTCGTCGCAACGCGACCATCATCGTCGCCAATGGCCGGATCGAGACGGTCCAGGACGGCTTCGCCGCGGTCCCAGCCGGCGCCCGATTGATCGATCTGTCCGATCGGTTCGTATTGCCGGGCCTGATCGACAGCCATGTCCACCTGACGTCGGACCGTGCCGGTGTCGAAGGCATGCTTTCCGGAGTCACGGACAGCGTTGGGCTGCGAGCGCACGAGACGGCCTGGAATGCGCGAAAGACGCTCGAGGCAGGATTCACGACCGTCCGAAACCTTGGCTCCGAAGACGGTCTGACTCTCGGGCTGCGCGACGCGATCGCCCGTAACTGGGCAGTTGGCCCAAGGATCGTCGACGCGGGCACCAGCCTTTCGACGACCACCGGGCACATGGATCCGACGCTCGGCATGCGCGAGGAATTCCACGAGGCGTTGCGCGAGGAAGGAAGCACGTGTGACGGGGCCGACGATTGCCGACGCGCCGTCCGCCGACAGATCGCCCTTGGCGCCGATGTCATCAAGATCGCCACGACCGGAGGGGTCAACAGCCGGATCGGCCTCGGCCTCGGCGCTCAAATGTTCGACGACGAAGTACGGGCGATCGTCGAAACGGCCCATCTCTACGGCAAGAAGGTGGCCGTTCATGCCCATGGCGCCGACGGGATCAACCTGGCGCTCCGGGCCGGTGCCGATTCGATCGAGCACGGCACCCTGATCGACGACGAGAGTCTTCGCCTGTTCCGCCAGTCGCGCGCTTATTACGTGCCGACCTTGTCGACGGTGAACGGCTATATCGCCCGGCTCCGCGCGAACCCGAACGCTTATACCGGCGAGGTTCGCGAGAAGATTGAGTGGCGCATCGGAATCACCGGCCAGGCACTTCGCCGAGCGATACCGGCCGGCGTCCGGATTGCCTTCGGCACCGACGCCGGGGTGTCGCTCCATGGACGCAACGCCGATGAATTCCTGCTGATGGTCGAGCATGGCATGACGCCGATGACGGCGATCGAGGCAGCGACCGTCAATGCTGCCGACCTGCTCGGACTTGCCGCCGAGATCGGCACGATCGAGCCCGGCAAGGCCGCCGACATCGTCGCCGTCCGCGGCGATCCCCTGGCAGACGTCGGCGTGCTCCGCGACATGAACTTCGTCATGGCCCGCGGCCGGGTCCATCGACAGGAGCCCTGACCTCCCTATCCGGACGCACGTTTCAGGCCCCACCCCGCCGCATAAATGATGTGTCCATTTCGGAGTCGAAACCCTTCGACAGGCGCCTTTCGCTCGATATGTAGGATCGGCCAGCTTCAAAGGAGTGAAGATGAAGATGATGCTCGACCGCCGCCAGTTCCTCCTCTCGAGCGCCGCGGCGACCGGGGCGCTCGCATTCTCGGGCTGCGCCGGTCTGGAGCCTCGCTCCGAAGCCGCATCGGCGAGGGCGGTCTACGACAGCATCTTCGAAGGCATGCTTCGCCATTCACCGGAAATGGCCACGGGCCTGGGCCTCGATACCGGCGAACGGGCCTATCTCAAGCGCCGGCTCGGCGATTCCTCGCCGGCGGGCAAGATGGGGGCCTATCGGGCGCTGCTCGATCATCTGCCGCAGCTGCGCGCGATCGACCGGGATCAGCTCGCCGGACGTGACCGCGCCTGGCTGGACACGGTCCTGTGGCTCGGCGACCGGATGGCCGAGGAATCCGCCGTTCCTTACGGCGGGATCGGCGGCTATGGCTATCCGGTTCCCTACGTGCTCTCCCAGCTTACCGGTTCCTATCAGGAAGTTCCCGACTTCCTCGACAGCCAGCACAAGATCGAGAACCGCGAAGATGCTTCGGCCTATGTCTCGCGGCTCGAGGATTTCGCGCGAAACATCAATTTCGAGGTCGACAAGGCCCGCGCGGATGCCGGCCTCGGGGTCGTCCCGCCGACCTACATCATCGACAAGGCTCTGACCCAGACTCGGGCGCTTCGCAGCGAGCAAGGCGAGCAAGCCGGGCTGGTCCAGTCGCTGGTCCGCCGGACCCGCGAGAAAGGCATATCCGGGGATTGGGCTACTCAGGCTTCGGCCATCGTCGACGGCCGCCTGGCCTCGGCTCTGGACCGGCAAATCGCCGTCCTCGACGAGCTTCGCCGTGGCGCCGGCACCAGCCCGGCCGCCGGTCGACTTCCGGACGGCGAGCGTTTCTACCATCAGTGCCTTCGCTTCCACACCAGCACCAGCCTGACCCCCGATCAGGCGCACGAGATCGGCCTTCGCCAGATGGCCGAACTCACCGCCGAGGTGGAGCCGTTGCTTCGCCGCGAAGGTCTCACGCGTGGCAGCGCCGGCGACAGGATCAACCAACTGCGCGAAGTGGAGCGCTATCTCTATCCCAACACCGACGCGGGCCGCGCCCAGTTGCTCGCCGATCTCGGCCGCCAGATGGAAGCCGTCCGCGCGAGGATGCCGGAATATTTCAACGTCATTCCGCGGTCGGGCATGGAGGTCAAAAGGGTGCCTCCGGCGATCGAGGTCGGCGCGCCGCGCGGCTACGCGCAGGGCCCCAGCCTCGATGGCTCACGCCCCGGAGCTTATTACATCAACCTGGTCGATACCCGCATCTGGCCGAAATGGGCGCTTCCGACACTCACTTACCACGAAAGCATTCCGGGCCATCTCTGGCAGGGCTCGACGGTGCTCGAGAACGAGTCGATCCCCCTTCTCCACCGCAACATCGGCATTCCCGCATACGGCGAAGGCTGGGGCCTCTATTCCGAGCAGCTCGCCGACGAGATCGGCATGTATCGAGATTTCCCGACCGGGCGGATCGGCATGCTGCAAAGCTTCATGTATCGCGCCGCGCGGGTGGTGATGGACACTGGCATGCACGCCAAGGGATGGAGCCGCGAGCAATCGATCCGTTACTTTACGGAGAATGTCGGCCTGGATCCGATTTCAGCGACGAGCGAGGTCGAGCGTTACGTCGTCTGGCCGGGCCAGGCCTGCAGCTACAAGATCGGCCATAACGAGATCGTGCGGCTGCGCGAACAGGCCCGAACCCAGTTAGGGGACCGGTTCGACATCAAGGGCTTTCACGACGCGGTGCTCCTCAACGGCGACATGCCGCTGGAGGTGCTTGGTACGGTGATCGCGGACTGGACTCGGGAAAGGATAGGGTAAGAGCAGCTCCTGCTCCATTTGCTGGTCCACGCTCGAAAACGGCCGTGGCAAGCCGACTAGAAAGGATGAAGCCGTGCATGAACGATTCGCGTCCGCCGTGGACGCTAGTATCGTTAGCTGGAGGTAGATGCCCGTGCTTC
>DAINCA010000044.1:0-12400 GCA_036732645.1 Allosphingosinicella sp. | reverse complement strand
GCCGGGTCGCAGGCGCTCGAAGCCAGTGCCCTGATCGAGTCTCAGCGGGCCACACTCGAACTTGCCGCGAAGCTGGCGGAGCAGGTTCAGGCTGTACCCCCGTCGGTCAATCTAGGCGGAGGCTTCGGGATCCCTTATGTCCATGGCGATCAGCCGCTCGACGTCGAGGCGGTGGGCTCAGCCCTTGCCGAGGGACTGAAGAACCGGGCCTCGACCCTCGCCAATACATCCTTCGCGATCGAGCTTGGCAGATGGATCGTTGGCGAAGCGGGAGTCTATCTGAGCCGGGTCCTCGACCGCAAGGAGAGCCACGGCAAGACTTTTCTTATTGTCGACGGCGGGATGCATCACCAGCTCGCCGCTTCCGGCAATTTCGGTCAGGTCATCCGACGAAATTATCCCGTCGCGATCGCCAACCATTTCGGTGGACCGACGGCCGAAGAGGTGACGATCGTCGGTTGCCTGTGCACCCCGCTCGATCGTCTCGCCGACGACGTCCTGATGCCCGAGGCGGGACCAGGAGACCTGGTCGCCGTCTTCCTCGCCGGCGCCTACGGCTTGTCGGCGAGCCCCCAGGCCTTTCTTGCCCAGTCGCCGGCACTCGAGGTGCTGGTCGGCGCCTGAGCCCCGCGCTGCTTGCGGGGGCAATCTGCGCTGTCGCCTGGCCGGTTGGCGCAACGGATCATCTCTTGGGGACTGGTGCGCACTACAGCCGACTCCTAGCGAACGTGAACGAGCGGATGGGGGGTAAGGTTGGTTCTGAATTTGCCGGATAGCCGATGGCCAAAAGCGCGCGGCCTCGCGCCAATGGCTTCGGCATCGCTCCAGGTTTCCTCATAAGAATGAGCGGAATCGCCGGAATCTTCCATCCCGACGTCCCCAAGCCTGTCGACCCGGCGCGGGTCGAGGCGATGACTCGCGCGATTGTCCATCGTGGCCCCGACGGCAGCGGCGTGTGGACGGCGCCCGGCATCGGGCTGGGTCATCGTCACCTGTCGGTCCTGGCCGGTTCCGACGCGGCGGCTCAACCGACAATCAGCGCGGACGGGCGGATCGCGCTAAGTCTCGATGGCGAAATCCATAATCTGCGCGAGATCGGGTCGGATCTCGAAGCTTGTGGCGGCCATAAATTCGAAGCGGGGAACGAGGTCGAATTGGTCATCGCCGCCTGGCGACAGTGGGGCCCGGATTGCGTCGCCCGATTTGACGGCGAGTTCGCTTTCGCCGTTCATGACGCGGATCACAATGCGCTGTTCCTGGCTCGCGATCGCCTTGGGGTGAAGCCCTTGCTCCACGCCAGGTTGTCCGACGGCGCCTTGATCTTCGCCTCCGAGCTCAAGGGCCTGCTCGCGCATCCGCGCCTTCGGCGGTCGATCAGCCCCCAGGCGGTTGAGGACTATCTCGCCTTGGGCTTCGTACCCGACGACAATTGTTTCGTCGAAGGAGTCAGCAAGCTTCCCGCCGGCCACTTCCTGCACGTCCGTCGCTCTCGTCCGGTACCGGAGCCGACGGCTTATTGGGACGTGGATTTCTCTCGTACGGATCGGCGCCCGGTGCGTCGGCTCGAGGCGGAGCTCGTCCATCGGCTCGCCGCTGCAGTCGGCTCGCGAATGACGGCCGACGTTTCGCTCGGCGCGTTCCTCTCGGGCGGGATTGCCAGCTCCGCCGTCGTCGGCTTCATGGCCGAATCGAGCCGGACGGCGGTCGAGACCTGCTCGATCGATTATGGCGATCCGGAAGTGGACGAGAGCCATTTCGCCGAGCTGGCCGCGCAGCATTTCGTGACCCGTCACCGAACCGGTCGTGTCGCCGGGCCCGATGCCGCCCTGATCGGCAGAATCGCCGAGGCATTCGACGAGCCCTTTGGCGATCCAGCCGCGGTCGGTGCCTTTCAATTGAGCTCACTCGCCGCCGAAAACACTCGGATCGTGTTTTCCGGGGAGGGTGCTGACGAGGCATTTGCCGGTCATGAATATTATCCTCGCCTTCGAGCCGACGACCGCATCCGACGCCTGCTGCCAGGGCCGCTTCGAGGCGCGGTCGGTGCGGTCGGCAATCTCTTACCGGAGCTCGAGGCGTGGCCCAAGGCAGCGGCTGCGAAGTCCAGCCTGCAGGCCCTGGGCCTGGTGCCGGGCGAAGCTTTTGCCGTGATGCTGAGCGCCACCCCCAGATCGATCCGGTCGGCGATCTTCAGCGAAGCCTTTCGGACTCGACTGCAAGGTCATCGCGCGGAGGATCGTTTTATTCGAGCCTTCGAGAAAGCGCCGGCAACCGACACGATCTCGCGAACCCAATATGCCGATCTCAAGATCTTCCTTCCCGGAAGAATTTTGACCAGGCTCGATCGGTCGACCATGGCCGCGGGCATCCAGGCGCGGCTGCCTTGGCTCGATCACCATCTGATCGAGTTCGTCGGCCGAATTCCGGTCCAGCTTCGGTTGCGTGGAAAAAGCGGCAAATGGCTGGTGAAACGCAGCCTCAAGGGGCGCCTGCCGAAGGAGATACTGTCCCGCGGCAAATTCGAGCCGATCGTGCCGACGACCGAGTGGTTACGAACCCCGCTGGCCGGTCAGCTGGGCGGAATCGGCCAAAGCTCGGCGCTGTCGGAATTGGGCTGGTTCGATCGCGGCGCCATCACGCGGCTGGTGGAGGATCATCGGCGGGGGCGCGCCGATCACGGACGACTGCTGTGGCAGCTGCTGATGCTTGAGGCCTCTCTTCAGCATGTGACTGGCTTCGGCTCGGTCAAGCCGGTGGATAGACAGCCTCGACAAAATAAAGTCCGTCGGGCGGGGCGTTGAGCCCCAATGCGGCTCGGTCCCGTGCATCGAGGGCCTTCTTGAGGTCCCGTTCGCTCCATTTGCCGCGACCCACCAGCTGAAGGCAACCGACCATCGAACGGACCTGGTGATGAAGAAAGGATCGAGCGGCCGCCTCGATCTCGATCGTCTCGCCGACGCGCCGGACGGTCAGCCGGTCCAGCGTCTTCACCGGGCTTTCGGCCTGACAATGGACCGACCTGAACGTCGTGAAATCGTGATGGCCGACAAGGGTCTGGGCGGCCCGGTGCATGCTGTCGGCATGGAGAACGACGGGTACCCGCCAGGCACGACCGATATCGAGCGTGAGAGGTGCCCGCCGGTTGACGATGCGGTAGAGGTAGCGACGGCCGACGCAGCTGAACCGGGCGTGGAAGTCCTCGCTGACGGCGCGGGCACTCAGGATAGCCACCGGGAGCGGCCGAAGCTTGGCGTTGATCCCGTCGACGAGACGGTAAGCGGTGATCGGCTTGTCGATATCGACATGGGCGGTCATCGCCAGCGCGTGCACGCCCGCATCCGTCCGGCCGGCGGCGTGGAGCGTGACTCGTTCGTGAGTGATCGCGCCGATCGCCTCCTCGATCGCCTGCTGGACGGACGGACCATGGGCCTGGCGCTGCCAGCCCATGAAGGGTCGCCCGTCAAATTCGACGATCAGCCGGAAGCGGGTCACGTCAGCTCAATTTCGCGCCGACGGGAATGATGAAACCGCGAAGCAGCTCATCGGGGCGCATCGGCGCCCGGCCCGCGCGCTGAACCGAAGTGGGGACGATCGAACCCTTCCCGCAGGCGATGGCGAGTCCATGGTCCAGGACAATACCGGGCTCGCCGCTCAAATCGGAGATGTCGGCCGCGAGCAACTTGATCCGTTCGCCCTGAAACTCGAACCAGGCGCCGGGGATCGGGTTGAAGGCGCGGATCTGGCGCTCGACCTGGTCGGCGTCGGCGGAAAAATCGAGCTTCGCCTCTTCCTTCCCGACCTTCGGCGCGTAGGTCGCGAGCGCGTCGTTCTGCGGCATCCTGCCCACTTCGGGCCAGAGCTCCAGCACCCGCTGAAGAAGCCAGGCGCCGATCCCGGCCAGTTCCTGTGTCAGTTCTCCGGCGGTCTTGCGGTCAATGGTCGCCGGCCAGGTCGCGATCATCGGCCCGGTGTCCAGGCCCCGCTCCATTTCCATGATCGTGATGCCGGTCTGTGCATCGCCCGCCAGGATCGCCCGCTGGATCGGGGCTGCCCCGCGCCAGCGCGGCAGCAGGGAAGCGTGGACGTTGAGGCAAGGGCCGGCGGGAGCGGCCAGGATCGGCTCCGGAAGAATCAAGCCATAAGCGGCGACCACTGCGAGATCGAGACCGAGTTCAGCAAAGGCCGCCTGTTCAGCTTCGTCACGCAGGGTTCGGGGTGTTCGAACCGGGATTCCCGCCGCTTCGGCGCGAAGCTGAACCGGCGATGGGCGCAACATCTTGCCCCTTCCCGCCGGCCGTGGCGGCTGGGTGTAAACGGCCGGGATTTCGTGTCCCGACCCGATCAACATTTCGAGCGTTGGGACGGCGAAGTCGGGAGTTCCCATGAAGGCGATGCGCATGGCTGTTTCCCTATCCCCTACATTCGGCTTGGCAAGCAAAGGCGCTTCAACCTATCGCCCGTCTCATGGCTTCTTCCGAGATCGAAGCATTGACCCAGGCGCTGGCGCGACTGCCCGGCCTTGGGCCGCGCTCGGCCCGCCGCGCCGTGCTTCACCTGATGAAGAAGAGGGAAACGGCTTTGACCCCGTTGCTTCGAGCGCTGGAGCGCGTGAACGAAAACCTCTCGGTCTGCTCGGTCTGCGGCAATGTCGATACATCGGATCCGTGCGCCATTTGCGCCGACACCAGACGCGATTCGCGTCTTCTGTGCGTCGTCGAGGAGGTTTCAGACCTTTGGGCGCTCGACCGCTCCAGGCTCTTCCCGGGGCGATTCCACGTCCTGGGCGGCCGGCTGTCGGCTCTTGAGGGGGTTCGACCGGAGGATCTCGGCATCGACAAACTGGTCTCGCGCGTCGCGGCTGGCGGGATCGACGAAGTCGTGCTGGCGATGAATGCGACGCTCGAAGGGCAGACGACCGCGCATTATCTGGCCGAAAGGCTGGAGCAATTCCCGATCCGGGTGACCCAGCTCGCGCATGGACTGCCGGTCGGCGGCGAGCTCGACTATCTCGATGAAGGGACCCTGGCGCAGGCCCTTCGCGCCCGCCGCCCCGTCTGATCGGACGATCGGAGTCGACAGGAGACTTCGGGCCACGCCTCCGGCAACCTCCGTCTCACAGCCGATATTCTTGAAGGCGGGGGCATTTCACCCTATTTTCCAGCCATGGCCATTCTACCCATCGTCGAAGTCCCGGACCCGCGCCTGCGACAGATCTCCGCCCCCGTCGATAAGGTGGACGACGAGGTGCGCGCTTTGGTGTCCGACATGTTCGAGACGATGTACGCCGCGCCCGGCATCGGCCTCGCCGCCATTCAGGTCGGGGTGCCAAAGAGGATCCTGGTCATCGATCTCCAGGAAGAGGAAGACGAAGACGGCCGGCCGATCCCGGATCCGCGCGTCTTCATCAATCCCGAAATCGTGGATACGTCCGAGCAGGAGGTCCCGTATAACGAAGGGTGCCTTTCGGTGCCGGAAATGTATGCCGAGGTCGATCGACCCGACCGGATCCGCGCCCGCTGGCTCGACGAACATGGTTCGGCCCATGATCGCGAGATAGAGGGGCTGCTTGCCACCTGTCTCCAGCACGAGATGGATCATCTGAACGGGATCTTGTTCATCGATCATCTGTCCCGGCTCAAGAGGGAGATGCTGCTTCGCAAGCTCGCGAAACTGCGCCGCGAGCAGGGCAAGAAAGCCGCCTAGGCCTTAGTCGACTCAATCGCAGGAAATCAGGCCGGCATCGGCGATGCTTTCCGAATCGAACAACATGGCGCGTGCCGATTCGGCAAATCGTATCTGAAGCAAATCTTCTCGTTCCGGGGCTTCGGCGGTGCATCGAGCGCGAATGTCGTAGCCGCCCGGCACCTCCTCGATATTGGTGAAGCGGCACACCGACCCCGCCGGCGTTCTCAGTTCGCTTTCGGTGAACCTCCACGAGGTCGTGGCGCAAAGTCGCTCTTCGGCAGCCCAGCGCCCGACGAATCGCGGCGATCGCGGTGACTGTTGGTCCGGCTCGGACGGCTTTTCCCTATCGGCCTTCGGCGGCGACAGCGGCCGATCACTGTCGTTCGACGTCGCCGTCGACCCGGCCGAGGCTTCGATATCGTTGTCCGCGGGATCGTTGTCCGCGGGCAGCTCGCTCTGACAGCCGCCGGCGACGAGCCCGATGAAGAGCCCGCCGGCAAGCGGCCGGAAAAAACGGGATATTCGCATGACTTTTCAACACCCCTCTCAGTCTCTCGGTTCCAGAAGGCGCTTGAGCCATTGTCGACGCTGCTCTAGGTTCGTGCTTCGTTCTGGTGGGGTGAGTGATGGATCCGTTGATTGCGATTGTGGCTGCTTTCGCGGCTTTGACGATCGGCCTTGTCCTGGGCTGGCTGGTCGGGCGCAGCCGCGCCGGCGCGATCGCCGAGGAGCGAGGCAAGGACGCCGAACGGCTCCGCGAGACGCTGGAAGAAGTGACGAAGGAGCGGGACGATTGCGTCCGCGAGCTTGCCACGCTCCAGGCCGATGCCCGCCATTTCGAGGAACGCAGGAAGGAACTGATCGAAGCCAAGGAGGCGCTGAGCGCCCAGTTCAGCGAGATCGGCGGAAAGCTTCTGACCGAGGCTCAAAAGCAGTTCCTCGATCATGCGGAAGTGCGCTTCAAGCATTCCGAAGAGGTTGCGGGGCAGGGACTGAAAGCCTTGCTCCAGCCCGTCACCGACCGGCTTCAGCGATATGAAGAGGGCGTTGCGAAGGTCGAAGCCGAACGTCGCGACGCTTTTGGCAACCTGGTGGGACTGATCGAGTCGATGCGCGTCGGCCAGGAACGGGTAAGCGCGGAGGCCGCGAAGCTCGTCAACTCGCTCCGGAACGCGCCCAAGTCACGCGGGCGCTGGGGCGAGCAGCAGCTTCGAAATGTGCTGGAAACCTGCGGTCTGACCGAGAATTGCGACTTCCAGACCGAGGTCAGCATCGAAAGCGAAGAGGGCCGTCTGCGCCCCGACGTCATCATCCGCGTTCCCGGGGGTCGCACCTTGATCGTGGACGCGAAAGTCTCCTTGAACGCCTATCAGGACGCCTTCGGGGCGGTCGACGAGGCCGAGCGCCAGATCGGCCTGGCTGCTCATGCCGCGGCAATGCGTGCCCACGTCAACACGCTCGGCAACAAGGCCTACCAGTCGCAGTTCGGCAACAGCCCCGATTATGTGATCATGTTCGTTCCGGGCGAACATTTCCTCTCCGCCGCTCTGGAGCATGATCCGACGCTCTGGGACTTCGCGTTCGACAAGAAGGTGCTGCTGGCGACGCCGACCAACCTGATCGCGATCGCCCGTTCGGTCGCGTCGGTGTGGCAACAGGAGGCGCTCGCCCGGAATGCGCGTGATATCGCTCTGCTGGGAAAAGAGCTCTACGACCGCCTTGCGAAGGTCAGCGAGGACCTCCGTCGCGTCGGAACCGGCCTCAACAGCGCCGTCTCCAATTTCAACACATTCACCAACTCGTTCAACAGCCGATTGGTCTCCACCGGCCGGAAGTTCAAGGAGCTGGATATCGAGACCGGCGCGCGCGAGCTCAGCGAGGTTCCGAACGTCGAGGCGCTGGCCGTGTCCGGAGACGTGGTCCTGATCGCGGACGAAAGTGCGGCTAAACTGCCTGCCGCCTGATCAGGCGTCTCAGTCGGTTCGGCGCGGACCAGCACAGCCCGTCCAAAACTTCACTTCCTGCGCCACTGATTGATCAGTTCGTAGGCGACGACCGCGGTCGCCACGGCCGCGTTGAGGCTGTCCGCCTTTCCCAGCATCGGGATCTTCACCAGCAGATCGCACTCGGATTCATAGGCTTCCGGCAGCCCCGCTTGCTCGTTGCCGACCAGGATGAAGGCGGGCTTGTCGTAGCGGACCGACTGATAATCGGTGTCGGTGTCGAGGCTGGTTCCGATCAACTGGCCGTCGCCGCTGCGGAGCCACGGCACGAACTCGTCCCAGCCGGCGGCCGCGATCCGCTGGGTGAAAAGCGCCCCCATCGATGCCCGTACCGCTTCGACCGAAAAGGGGTCGGCGCAGTCATCGATGAGGATCAGGCCGCCGGCGCCGACCGCGTCGGCAGTGCGCAGGATGGTGCCGATATTTCCAGGGTCGCGGAGCGCCTGAGCCACGATCCAGAGCGGCGCCTGGCTCCGATCGATGAGGCCAAGGGAGGTATCGGGCGCTCGATACACGCCGAGCACGATCTGGGGATTTTCCTTGCCGGATATCTTGTGAAGGATGTCGGCAGAAGTCTCGATGACGACTCCGCCCGCCTGCTCGGTTTCGTCGATCAATCGGCGAAGCAAAAGGTGGGAGGAATCGCTGTAGAAAAGGATCTCGGGCAGAATCCCTGTTTCGCGAGCCTCGGTGAGGATCCGCAGGCCCTCGGCCAGAAAGAGTCCCTCGCGGCGACGGTTCTTCTTGTCGCGCAAGCCCCGCGCCTGCTTGACGAGGGGATTTGAAAAAGCGGTGATCTGGCGAGGCACGGTTCTAGGCGCTCCGCGGTCCACGCAAGGGTTTGCCCCGAAGCGCCCGGAGAGGCTGGAAGTGGAAACCGCGCCGGCCGTCTACGGCATCACCGCGTAGACGCACCTTCACGCCTCCTCGTGGAAGCGCGCCTCGACCAGCTCGACAAGCTGCTCGATCGCCAGCTCCGCCCCGACTCCGGAAGCACTGATCGTGATCGAGTCGCCCATCGCCGCGCCGAGCATCATCAGACCCATGATCGATGTCCCACAGACGCTGGTGCCATCCTTTTCCACCACGACGGCGGCGTCGATCTGCGAGGCCAGAGTGACGAACTTGGCGCTCGCGCGGGCGTGGAGCCCCCTTTTGTTGCGGACCTCGACGGTGCGAGTCAGCTTCATCCGGAGGCCGTCTCGCCCAATATCTCGGAGGCGACCGAAATATATTTGCGGCCGGCCTCCCGTGCGGCCGCGACGGCCGCGCGAACGTCCATCGCCTTGCGTGCCCCTTCCAGCCGAATCAGCATCGGCAGGTTCACCCCGGCGATGACTTCGATCTTGTCCGATTTCATCAGCGAAATGGCGAGGTTTGAAGGCGTGCCACCGAACAGGTCGGTGAGGATGATCACGCCATCCCCTTCGTCGACCTTGGCGATGGCGGCCGCGATATCGTCGCGGCGGCCCTCCATGTCATCGTCCGGGCCGATGCAGATCGCTTCGATCCGCTCCTGCGGACCGACGACATGTTCCATGGCGACGATGAATTCCGACGCGAGTCCGCCGTGGGTAACGAGCACCAAGCCAATCATTTATTCACCTTGAAGCCTTGTCCGGCGAGGTCCCTGGTCCAGAATGTCCCCCTGCCGATCGCTCGATGCCGTCTCTCGGCGGCGTGGCGAGGTCGCGATGTTCCACCGTGGGCGAAAAGCCGGCGTCGCGCAACCTCGCCGCGACCCGCTCGGCAACATGGACGGAGCGGTGGCGACCGCCGGTACAGCCAAATCCGATCGACACGTAGGCCTTGCCCTCGGCCCGGTAGCGCGGGAGCAAGGTGAGGATCAGATCCTCGATCTTCGCGAGCGAATCCTCATAGGCTTCGTCCCCGGCGATATGGGCCGATACCGCCTCGTCCTTGCCGGTGAGATGGCGAAGATCCTCCATCCAGTGGGGATTGCGCAGATAACGCATGTCGAAGACCAGATCCGCGTGGCGCGGCACGCCGCGGGCGAACCCGAACGACATGACGCTCAACGTCGGAATCCCGCCGTCATTGTCTCCGAAGCGTGTCCGGATCTGCTGGCGAAGGGTGTTGGCGTCGGTCTCGGTGGTATCGATGACATGGTCCGACCACCGCTTCAGCGGCGCCATCATTTCCCGCTCTTCGAGGATCCCGTCCATCGCTGGGCGATCCGGCGCGAGAGGGTGGCGTCGCCTGGTTTCGGAGAAACGTCGAAGCAGCTCGGGGCCGCTGCACTCGAGGTAGAGGGTTTCGATCGGGTAACCGCCTTCGGTCGAGAGCCGCTTGATCTGCTCGACCAGCCGGTCGGCGTCGAATCCCCGGGTCCGGCTGTCGAGCCCGATGGCGAGCGGCCTGTCTCCCTCGGCGCCCGCCGACGGTGGCGTTTCGAGCAGATGGACGAGCAAAGACAAAGGGAGGTTGTCGACGACCTCCCACGCCAGATCTTCCAGCGTCTGAAGCGCGGTCGACTTTCCGGCCCCCGACATTCCGGTGACGAGCAGGATCCGTTTCGGCGCGGGCGAGGGGTTCACTTAGACGGGGAGTCCGATCAATCTGAGCGCGGCTTCTACCTTGATCGGCGCCGAAGCCTCAAGGGCGCTGAGGCCGATGACCGGTAATTCCACGCCCGCGAAGGTTCGGCGGTCTTCGGCGACCGGCAGCCGTTCCGGCGGGCGGTCGAGATCGACGAACAAGGCGATGGCTATGTCCTGCGCCGTCGGCATGTCGAGCAAACCCACTCCGCGCATCTCGATCTTGCCTTTGATCGTCTCAGGTGAGGAAGCCAGCAGGCGGCCCTCCACCCGGCGGACGAAGGTATAATCGTCGCTGACGAGCAAGGCGCCGCGGTCGATCAATCGAAGCGCCAGATCGGATTTCCCCTGGCCGGAGCGGCCTCCGATCAGGACGGCCCGGTCGCCGATCGCCACGGTGCTGGCATGAACAGTCTCGGATGAAAGCGAGGTCAGGCTCACATTGACGCTCCCGGCAAATGGACCACGAACCGGGCGCCATTATAGCCTCCGGGACGGTCCTCCACTTCGATTCGGCCGCCATGACCCTCGACGATGGCCCGGCCGATGGCGAGCCCAAGTCCGGAATGACGACCAAAGTCTTCATCGGGCCTAATGCTGTGAAAGCGGTTAAAGATCGCGTCGCGGTCTTCATGCGGGATTCCCGGGCCTTCATCCTCGACGCTGATCATGACCTCCTCGCCGACCCCGGCGGCGCGAATTTCGACGATCCCTCCGGGCGGCGAAAAGGACAAGGCGTTGTCGACGAGGTTGTCGATCAGACGGGCGATCCGCGATTCCACGCCCATCACCACCGCGGTCCCGGTGCGCGGGCGGGCGAAGGCGATCTGGACGTCGCTCCGTGCCTCCCACGATGAGATCATCGATTCGATCAGACGGCCGATATCGACCGGTTCGAAACGCGCTCGCGAAAGCTCGGCGTCGAGCCGGGAGGCCTCGGCGATGTCGACGATCAGCCGGTCCAAGCGGGCGACGTCGTGCCGCACGACATCCAGCATCTGCCGTCGAAGCTTTGGATCCTCCACCTTTTCGAGGGTGTCGACCGCGGAGCGCAATGACGCCAACGGGTTCTTCAGCTCGTGGGTCACGTCGGCGGCGAAGGCTTCGGTGGCGTCGATCCGCTGGCGCAGACTCTGGGTCATGTCGTGAAGCGCTCGCGCAAGCAGGCCGATCTCGTCGCGCCGTGCCGGGAGCAAGGGGACCGCGACTTCGCGGGCTCGGCCGAGCCGTACCCGGTGGGCGGCGATGGCCAGGCGGCGCAAGGGGTTGGCGATGGTGCGGGCCAGGAATCGCGACAGCAGGATGGAAAGCAGGATAGTCCCCGCGAGGATCAGGATCAGGGTGAAGCGTTCGGACCGGACGACCCGGCGAATCTCGCGGGCGTTCACGGTCAGCAGAAGGACGCCGTCATGAGTTCCCGCGACCGGCACGGCGGCGGAAATGAAGGGCGTGCCTTCCGGCGCCCTACGTATCTGCGTCACCGGATCTCCGCGCTCCAGCGCCGTCGTCGCTTCCGGCCAGGACTCCAGGACATCATTGGACGGCGGCTGGAAGATCGGGGGACGACTGGCGCCGACGATTGCATCGAAGCCGTTGTCGAGTGCGCGCGCCACGCCGCGATACCATGGCTCGTCGGCCGGATTGCGGAGTTCATAGGTTGGAGAGGCCCCCGCCCAGCTGTCGCCGATCTTGTTGCCCAATGGACTGTAGACCCGCAACCGCGTGCCCGAATCCTGGCCGAGCCGGACCAGGGCGTTGGCCCAGGCCCTGTCGGGCAGAGCCGAAAGCATGTGCGAAACCATTACGGCTTCGGTTCGCGCCTGATCGACCCGGGCCTGGGTCAGGCGGCCGCGGAAGCTGTCGAGGTAGAAGAGGCTTCCGGCGAGGATGAGAATGGCGAAGATGTTGACGGCCAGAATCCGCTGGCGAAGCGAAAGGCGTTTCGACCAGCTCAGCCGAAGGTCGCGATCGTCACTCCTCGCCAAAGCGGTATCCGACCCCGTAGAGGGTCTCGATCGCGCCGAAATCGGCGTCGACCTGGCGAAACTTGCGGCGCATCCGCTTGATGTGGCTGTCGATGGTGCGATCGTCGACATAGATGTCGTCCTGGTAGGCGATGTCCATCAGCTGGTTGCGCGATTTGACCACGCCGGG
>DAINCA010000043.1:10166-12407 GCA_036732645.1 Allosphingosinicella sp. | reverse complement strand
GATCCTGCCGGACCAGTTCGATCCAGGCCGCGTCTTCGCCTTTGGGTAACGTCATTACAAGTCGGGTCGTGGGTCGCTCGACCCCCATGTCCGGCCACCAGACGGCCGGCTCGACCGAGACTTCATGGCTCGAAGTCATCAGCGCCGCGCCCTTCTCGCCGATCAACCGGACCGCTTTCGGCGACGTGAGTTCGGCCCGGATCGTCGGGCCGAGCAACAATGTCGAACGTGCATCGGCCAGGCGCCGCCCGGCGAGTGCGTCCTCGATCCGGATCCGCTGTGGCCCGGCGCTGATAGAACGGCGGTGGCGGAGATTATGGGGCAATCCGACGAAGCCGTCATGCTCGGCTACCAAAGCGAAACCCTCTTGATCGGCCCGATACTCGATGATCCGCGGCTTCGCCCTGCGCCCGGCCCGGAAGGCGCCGAAGAATTCGGCCTGATCCCCGCCGTGGACGCAGATCGTGTTGTGACTCGCCGCCGATCGGGAGGCTGTCCGTCTTGGTCCCGCCACATATTCGAACACGCCCTGGTCGACGATGATCCGCTCTTCATCCAGCGACCATTCGAAGCTGAACATGTCGCCATGGCCATGGGCCGGAAGCTCGTCCGGCGCGATCCGGCCGGCATCGAACAGGACATAGCAACCCCCGTCGCGGGCGCCGAAATAGCCCGCTTGTTCGAGGGCGAAGACCGAGCGGGGAGAAGGTGAGCTGCCGCCGATGGCGCGATAGGCTTCGAGGCAGGCGGCGGGCGAATAAGCCATGTTGAGGCCCGAATCGCCGAACTGGGCGACCCGGCCGTCGGGATGGGCCAGATCGGCCACGATTTGGGCCGCGCGGCGCAACGCCTGGTCGAGCTTCCCGTTCAGCGGGTCGCCCGCCAGCGCAGCCCGGATCTCGATCAGGTCCGCGAACACCTGGCCGTGATAGGAAGGCGACAATTCGTAATGCATGCCGTCGGGCAGCATCTGGCGATCGATCGCGCGTTTTAGCAGTTCGATCGCCCGTTTTCGCCAACTTTGGCTCGCCGGCCCCTCGAAGAAAGCGCTCGCCCAGGCCAGAGCCTTGATGTTCTTGACCAGGTGATTGCCGCCAATGTCGGTCTCGAGATGACGTTCGAGATAGACGATCTGCTCGGCGACGGACTGGATCGCACGCTGCTGGAAGGCCTCCGGCAGCCGCGTTCGCCGGAGCGCCAATTGCTGCATCCAGACGACGACCCGAAGCGACAGAGCGTAAGCGTTCCACGAATCCCGGCTCGCTTTGGCCACGTAAGGCGGGTTGGCGCCGATCCAGTCCTCGATCGCGGCCATGAAGAAGGCGTCAGGCACTTCCTCCAGATATTCCATGTAATGGAGGTTCATCCGCCACAATTGGTCGCGTGGATCCTCGTCCGGCCCTCGCCACTCGATCCCCGCGGGCATTTCGACCGAGCGGCCGATGAAGTGAAATCGCAGCGGCTCGAAGCTGACCACTCCGCCGCGCGGCGGAAACAAAGGGCAAGGCGGGTTCGCCTTTATCGCGATCGCGCCGGGATCGAGCTTCGGCTTCAGCCGGGTCTCGGCGCGGCGACGAAGATGCAGCGCGAGGCGCCTCAGGATCTGGCGCGGTGGCACGTGCCGCGCGAAGGCGATCTGCCGTTTTATTGTGCCGAGAGCGCCGGTCATGACGGCGCCTGGCGCTTCGACGCTTTCAACTCCGCGAGGAAATTCAGATATTGGCCGGCCAGGACCGAGCGGTCAAAGTGGGTTTCGACGAAGCGCCGGCCGGATTCCCCCATCGCCGCCGCTTCGGCCGGATTGCGGGCCAGACGGAGGAGCGCCGCGACCAGCTCGTCGACGCTCTCGGGTGTGATCGGGATCCCGGCGCCCGCGGCCTCGAGCAAATTACGGGCTTCGCCCTCGAGCCCGAGTACGATCGGGCGGCGCATCGCCATCGCCTCGAAGATCTTCGACGGCAGCACCGACTTGAACGTCTCGAGCCGCCGCAGCAGTACGAGGCTGACGTCGGTGGCCTGCCAGATCGCCGGCATGTCCGACTTCGGGCGCTGGCCAGCGATCAGGACGTTGGTCAGGCGACGTTCCTGGACCTTTTGTTCGAGGCGCTCCCGTTCGGCGCCGTCGCCGACCAAAAGAAAGGCGATCTCATCTTGCTCGCCCAGACGCTCCGCCGCCTCGAGCAAGGTATCGAGGCCATGGGCCATGCCGTGGGTGCCGACATAAGCGGCGATGAACTTGCC
>DAINCA010000043.1:0-10066 GCA_036732645.1 Allosphingosinicella sp. | reverse complement strand
GACAGGCCGCAGAAGAATTGCGGCGACGTCGAGACGATGATGTCGGCCTCCGGCAGCCGCGGCAGATGGAACAATAAAGACAAGGGATAAGACAGATAATTGAGGAGCCGCCGGCCAAATCCTTCATTGGCCGCAAGGAAGGTCGGCAGCCTTATGATGTCGACGCCGTCCGACGACTGCCGGCCGAAGCGATTACGATAGCCGGGAAAGACCCGTCCCCGCGGATGGCTTGGAGCGCAGGTGACGACCGTCACCTTTTCGCCGGCCTTAACCCAGGCTCGGGCCATTTCCGAGATACGCGATGCCGGCGCGTTCACCTCGGGCGGATAATAATGGGTCAGGACGAGGATGTGCATGAAGATCCACTGACGCCACGCGCCCTCATTCGCGCTGAATGCACTCGAAACCCCCGCCTCGCCCGATAGTCCGGCGGAAGTCTGTCTATCGGGGTGATAAGTCGTTGGCAATAAAGGCGGAGAACATTTCACGACTTGCGAAATGATTGACTGCTACCGCTTTTCCTTCACGCTTTCTTAGCGCTTGAGGAGGATATGCGTCCGAATCGTCACGGCAAGGAAACGGGATGATGCGGATCAAGCGACTTCATGCCACGTTCGGCGCGACAATATTGGCGTGCGTCCTGACTCCGAATCTGGCGCCGGCGATGCAGACGGCTTCGCCGCCGCCATTGGTGGACGCCTTTGCCGAGACTTGCCGGCGCGGTTTTCCCGATCTTCAGATTGTACGGCAATCGGCACTGGCTGCCGGCTGGGTCGAAGCGAGTCCCGAAGCCGTCGCTTCAGAACCGCAGGGGGCGGCGCCCTTGTCCCTCTTCCGGAAAGGCCCCTGGACCTTGTTCCTGACCGGTCCGGGTCCCGATGGCTCTTCGCAATCGTGCCGGGTAGCCGGGACGGTCGAAGGCGACCTTCCCATCGGCCAGCTGGCCTCCGCCGCCTCGCTGGCTTTGGGCGTCGGCCAGGCCCAGTTCAGCCGCTCAAGCGGCGCCGAGCTCGCCCGGTGGCGCTCCGATCCGTCGACCCTGGTCCAGGCCAGCGTGAGCCGCACTCCGCGGTCCGCGAGCCTCCAGGTTCGGGTCAATCGCTGACCCGCCCGCGTCACAGGGCCTCGAACAGCTTCCTCACCCGCAGCGCGCGTGAATCATAAGCATTGACCCGGCCTTCCCGGAGCAACTGGGCCATTTCGCGCATCTCGCAGGAAAGGGTCTCGGCGGCGGCAAGCAAAGCGCAATCGTCGCCCTCACTCCGCAACAGGTCGATCGCCTTGTGCACCTGCGCCTCGGATCGCGGCAGAGCGAGGCCGTCGTGACGGCCGGCGAGCCCCAGGGCATCCCCGATGAGGCTTATGGCCTGTTGTCTGACGGCGTGGATTGGCTGGACGCTCATGTGGATCCCTCTTGCGATCCGCACGAATTGCACCCGTTATGGTTAATAAGCGGTAAGCGTGTGGGTCTGCGGTGAGGCCTCCGGGACGGACAATTTACTCCGCCAGGAACGCGGCGGCGGTTTCCTCCATGCTGCTGGCGACGAGAATCGAATCCCCGCCGACCAGCCCCACCTTCGTCTGGCCATTTTCGTGGGCGCGCAGATAAGCGACGTTGCTGGCCACCACCAGATAGTCGCCTCCGCGCGACTTGAGCGAAACGAACTTCATGTCTGTGTCTCCTGATGCAGCCAAACGCACTCTTGAATTTGTAGACGAAAAGGGAAGGCGGCTATTTTCGTGATGGCGCCACGTCAGGTCATCCAGCCGGGAATCGCGGCGGCCTGCTTCACCCAGTCCGTCAATTGCGCCTCGTCAAACTCGCCTTCGCGAAGGTCGATCCAGCGGGTGTCCTGGCTCTTGGGCGTTCCACCGGGCGGCATCGGGCGAAGCTCGATACCCTTGAAGAAGGTGACTTTCACATAATGGGTGAAGACGTGGAACGAGAGGAACCAGCCTTTGCCCTCGACGCCGTAGAAAGGAGAGTTCCATTTCACCGCCTTGCGGACGTCGGGAACATTGCGGACGATGAGATTGTCGAGCTTCCTGCCGAGGTCGCTCTTCCAGCCGGGCATGGCGGCGATATAGGCCTGCACCGGCGCATCGCCCTCGGCCTTCGCGATTTGCGGGTTTCCGCCGGCCAGAAGGACCGGGGTCTTCTTGGTGTTCCGCGCCATGCCGAGACGCAGCGGACCTAGTTCGGCAGCTGGACCGAGGCTTCGGCCCCATCGCCCTGGGGAAGCTGGATGATCGCCTGAACCACGGCGCCGCGATTGACGACGGTGGTTCCGGGATCACCCGCGACCGAGCGCGCGCCCAGGGCCGACTGGTTGGCATTAGCGAGCTGAAGCACGTTCTGCTCGACGGCGCTTCGCGGCTGCGGGCCGCCGAACAAGGCCTGAAGCGCCTGGGCGCGGGGGTCGGCGCCGGCGTCCGGCTCGCCCGGCCGGGGCGGAGTCAGCGCGAAATCGGGCGGAACGACCAGAGGCGCGCCTCGGGCGACGGCGAATTCGTCAGGCCGGTCGCGGTTCAGCGGATTGGTCGTGCCGCAGCCGGCGAGCAGGGCCGCAAAGGTGCCGGCGATGAGCAATTGGGACAGACGCATGTTTCAGACTTCCTTTTTCGAGCTCTTGCCATCGCGCATCAGGAGCGCCCGGACAAGCAAAAGCAGCACGCCGATGGTAATTGCCGCGTCGGCGACATTGAAGACCAAAAAGGGCCGCCACTCGCCGATATGGAAATCGGCATAATCGACGACATAGCCGAATCGCACCCGATCGACGATATTGCCGAGCGCTCCGCCGAGGATCAGTGCAAGCGCGACCGAGTCCTGACGTCGCCGTTCTTTCCACAGCCAGACCGCGACGAAGGTTGCGATCGCCGCAGTCAGTCCGACCAGCAGCCAGCGGCCGGTCTCGCTGTCGGCGCTGAGCAAACCCAGAGACACGCCTTTGTTCTCGACCCAGCGAAGGTCGAAGAACGGGAGGAGATCGATCTGGTCGCGCTGCTGCAGCCTGAGCGGAAAAGTCACCAGCCATTTCACCGCCTGATCGAGGACGAAGATCAGGGTCGTGATCGCGAAGGCGATCGACCGGTTGCGCCTGAGCCCTAGGTCGCCCGCAAGCGCCGGAGCCATCTCAACCATTCAATACCCCCTCGCAGCGCCCGCACAGGTCGCCCTCTTCGCGCACTTCGGGCCGATGCCGCCAGCATCGGCCGCATTTGTCATATTCGGTTCGAGTAACTTCGATCCGGTCGCTCTGACCCGGCCCGACTTCGGAGACGATGTAGATTTCGGCGAGATCCGCCAAGGCCTCGTCGGTCAGGTCGAGCTCGAGATCCGGATAGAGAATCTTCGCCTCGAGGCTGGACCCGATCACTTTCTCTCGGCGAAGCGGTTCGATGCTTTCGGTTACCCGCTCGCGCGTCGCCCGGATGAGATCCCATTTCGCACCCAGTTCCGGGTCGTGCCAGGCGGCGTCGATCGCGGGCCATTCCAGCAGATGGACCGAGCCCGCTTCGGGGCAACGGGTCGACCATACTTCTTCGGCGGTGAAGCACAGGATCGGGCTGACCCAGCGCACGAGGGCCTCGAAGACCGCGTCGAGCACGGTCCGGTAGGAGCGCCTCTTTACGCTTCCGAGCGGCAGCTTCGGCCCGACGTCGCAGTAAAGCGCGTCCTTGCGGATATCGAAGAAGAAGGCCGAAAGGTCGTCGTTGGCGAAGGTCGTGATCAGCCGCGCGTAACGATTATATTCGAAGCTTTCGCTCGCCTCGCGAAGCTCGCGATCGAGCGTGGCGAGACGATGGAGCACCCAGCGTTCGAGCTCCGGCATTTCCGCAACCGGCACTGTTTCCGCCGGATCGAAGCCCGCCAACGCACCCAGCAGATAGCGGAACGTGTTGCGCAGCTTGCGATAGGCGTCGGTCGTGGTGGCGAGCACTTCCTTGCCGATCCGCACGTCCTCGAAATAATCGGTCGAAGCGACCCAGAGGCGAAGGATGTCGGCGCCATTGTCGCGGATGATGGCGAGCGGATCGACGACGTTGCCGACCGACTTGGACATCTTGCGCCCTTGCCCGTCGAGGGCGAAACCGTGGGTAAGGACCGCTTCGTAGGGCGCCCGGCCGCGCGTGCCGCTGCTCTCCAGCAGCGACGACTGGAACCAGCCGCGATGCTGGTCGGAACCCTCGACGTAGAGGTCGGCGCGAACGCCTTCGCCATAACGCGCCTCGACGACGTAAGCGTGGGTCGAGCCGCTGTCGAACCAGACGTCGAGTATGTCGGTCACCGGCTCATATTCCTCGAGCGGATAGCTGTTGCCGAGCAAGGCCTGGTGATCGGCCTGGAACCAGGCGTCGGCGCCATTTTCGTGGAAGGCGCGGATGATCCGGCTGTTGACCGCGGGATCCTTCAGATAGTCGCCGGTCTTGCGGTGGACGTAGAGCGCGATCGGCACGCCCCAGGCGCGCTGGCGGCTGATCACCCAGTCCGGCCGCCCCTCGACCATCGCCCCGATCCGGTTCTTTGATTTCTCGGGCACCCAGCGCGTCTGCTCGATCGCCGCCAGAGCCGTTTCTCTCAAGGTCCGTTCGCCCTGAGCCTGTCGAAGGGCTTCTTTTTCTTCGGAAGACAGAGCCTCGGTTTCGACCGGCTCGGCACGAACGGTGTGCGTTCCAACCGGCCGATCCATCGGGATGAACCATTGCGGCGTGCAGCGGTAGATGACCTTGGCCTTCGACCGCCACGAATGCGGATAGCTGTGCTGGAAGTCAGCGCTTGCCGCGAGCAGCGCGCCGGCCTCGCGCAGGTCACTGCAGATCGGCCCGTCGGGGGCGTTGAACTTGTTGTTGATGACGCTTCCCTGGCCGCCGAGCCAGGCCCAGTCGGCGCGGTAGCGGCCGTCGTCGGTTACGGCGAAGACGGGATCGATCCCGGCCGCCTTGCAGACCAGGAAATCCTCCTCGCCATGATCGGGCGCCATGTGGACCAGGCCGGTGCCGGCGTCGGTGGTGACGTGCTCGCCGGGGAGGAACGGACGTGGCTTGGCGAAGAATCCGCCGAGCTCGTGCATCGGATGTCGGGCGACCGTTCCGGCAAGGTCCGAGCCCGCATAACGAGCGCTCGTCGTTCGACCGGTTTCACCCAGCCGGCCCTGGAATGCCTCGATCAGGTCATGAGCGACGAGCAGCTTGCGGTCGCCCAGCTCGAGAAGCGAATAAATGACATCTTCGCCATAAGCGATCGCCTGGTTGACCGGGATCGTCCACGGCGTGGTGGTCCAGATCACCGCATGAGCGCCGACCAGCTCCGGGATCGGACTTTCGACGATCTCGAAGCCGACGTCGATCTGGGTCGAGACGACGTCCTCATATTCGACCTCGGCTTCCGCGAGAGCGGTTTTCTCGACCGGGCTCCACATCACCGGCTTGGCGCCGCGGTAGAGCTGGCCGCTCTCGGCGAACTTCAGAAGCTCCTCGACGATCTTCGCCTCGGCCTCGAACTTCATCGTCAGATAGGGATCGTCCCATTCGCCCTGGACGCCAAGGCGCTGGAACTGCTCGGACTGAACCGCGACCCATTTTTCGGCATAAGCGCGGCATTCGGCGCGGAACTGGTCGGTTGGGACCTCGTCCTTGTCGAGCTTCTTCTTGCGATATTGCTCCTCGACCTTCCACTCGATCGGCAGGCCATGGCAATCCCAGCCGGGGACGTAGGGCGCGTCCTTGCCGAGCAAAGATTGCGATCGAACGACGATGTCCTTCAAGATCTTGTTCATCGCATGGCCCATGTGGATGTCGCCATTGGCGTAAGGCGGGCCGTCGTGGAGGATGAAGCGCTCTCGCCCGGCGCGGGCGCGGCGCAATTGTTCGTACAGCTTGGTCTCGGCCCAGCGGGCGAGGATCGCCGGCTCCTTCGCAGCGAGGCCGGCTTTCATCGGGAAATCCGTCTTCGGCAGGAAGACGGTGTCGCGGTAATCGGGCTTTTCGGACATTGCGGCGCGGCTTAGGCGAGGGGCGGCGCGGCGGCAAGCCGGCGGCGGGCCTCATCGCAGTCCCGGGCCATTTGGATCTTCAGCGCGTCGAGGCTTTCGAACTTCTCTTCCGGCCGGATGAAGGAGACCAGGTCGACCTCGATCCTGCGCCCATAGAGATCGCCGTCGAAATCGAAGAAATAAGGCTCGAGCAATTCCTTCGGCGGCTCGAACATCGGCCGGGTGCCGAGATTGGCGACGCCCTCGGCGATCGTGCCGTCGCCAAGCCGTCCCCGCACGGCATAGACGCCGAAGCGCGGCCGCAGATAGCTTCCGAGCGCGATATTGGCGGTGGGGTAACCGAGTTCGCGGCCTCTTTTGTCGCCATGTTCGACTTCCCCTTCGATCGCGAAGGGGCGGGTAAGAAGCAGGGTCGCCGTCTCGCAATCGCCTGCCTGAAGCGCCTCGCGAATCCGGCTCGAGGAGACGGGCTCACCGTCGTCGTTCACCGGGCTCACCGAATCCACCGAAATCCGGTGCGCCTGGCCGAGCAGCTTGAGCACTTCGACATTGCCGCCGCGGCCCTTGCCGAAGGTGAAATCCTCGCCGGTGACGACGCCGGCGGCGCCGATCCGGCTCGCCAAATAATCGGCGATGAAATCCGGGGCGGAAACGGACGCGAGCTCGGCATTGAAATGAAAGACGAGCATCGCGTCGGCCCCCGCTTCGGCGAACAGGCGCTCCCTCTGGTCGAGGGTGGTCAGCCGGAAGGGCGGAACGTCGGGCGCGAAGAAGCGCACCGGGTGAGGATCGAAGGTGGCGACGAGCGCCGGGCGCCCTTCGGCGTGCGCGCGTGATACCGCCCGGCCCACCACTGCCTGGTGACCCTTGTGAAAGCCGTCGAAATTGCCGAGCGCGACGATGCCGCCGCGAAGGGGGGCCGGGACCGCCGAGCCCCCGTCAAGGCGCTCCATGGCGGCGTCTATAAGTAGTCGGCTCGCCGAAGCCAATCGCGGCGCTGCCGGCGCCTGGCACCGTCCGATCCCGGTCAGGATGGCCCGGAGCCTCCAGGCGCGCGCTCAAGTCTTCGAAAAGTGAAAGCGGGTCGTTCATCCTCGGCGGCGTGAAATTCGCTCGAGACCGAAGTCCAGATATCGGGATCGAAGGGCGGCATGAAGACGTCGCCGTCGGCGTCGAGATGCACTTCGGTCAGCTCCACGGCCGCCGCCAGCGGCTCGAACAATCGGAAGATCTCGGCGCCGCCGATGATCGAGACCCGATCCGAGACGGCCTTCGCGAGAGCTTCTTCCACCGAAGTCGCAAGCTCGGCTCCCGCCGCGCTCCAGCCGGGGTTTCGAGTGAGCACGATGTGACGCCGGCCAGGGAGCAAACCGGGCAGGGAATCGAAGGTGCGGCGGCCCATGATCATCGGCGCGTTCATCGTCACCCGTTTGAAATGCTTGAGGTCCGCCGGCAGATGCCAGGGCAGCTTGTTGTCCTTGCCGATCGCGCCATTGTCGGCGCGGGCAACGACCAGGACGATCTCCGGTCGGGAAGTGGCCATCATAATGGCGATATCTACGACCACGCCTTGATAGGCAATCCGACTGGCCGGAAAGGATCGCTCAGACGGCGACCGGCGCCTTGATGTGCGGGTGCGCCTCGTAGTCCGAAATCTCGAAATCCTCGAAGCGATATTCGTCGATCGCCGGGGGTCGGCGAAGGATCGTCAGCTTCGGCAGCGGCTTCGGTTCGCGGCCCAGTTGCTCGCGCGCCTGGTCGAGATGGTTCGAATAAAGGTGGCAATCGCCGCCGGTCCAGACGAAGGTCCCGGGCTCGAGATTGCATTGCTGGGCCAGCATGTGAGTCAGCAAGGCGTAGCTGGCGATGTTGAAGGGGACGCCAAGGAAAACGTCGGCGCTCCTTTGATACAATTGAAGGTGAAGCTTGCCGCCCGCGACCTGGGTCTGGAACAGGCAGTGGCAGGGGGCCAGCGCCATCAGGTGAAGCTCGGCCGGATTCCAGGCGGTGACGATCTGGCGGCGCGAGGCGGGATCCTTCTTGATCAGGTCGATCAGGCCGGCGATCTGGTCGATCTCGCGACCGTCCGGCGCCTGCCATCGCCTCCATTGCTTGCCGTAGACCGGGCCGAGATCGCCGTCGTCGTCGGCCCATTCGTCCCAGATGCTGACCTTGTTTTCCTGGAGCCAGCGAACATTGGTGTCGCCCTTGAGGAACCACAGGAGTTCGATGAGGATCGATCGGATGTGGAGCTTCTTCGTGGTCAGGAGCGGGAAGCCCCTGGACAGGTCGAACCGCAACTGGTGGCCGAACACCGAACGGGTGCCGACTCCGGTTCGGTCCTTCTGCTCGACGCCTTCGTCGAGGATCAGTTGAAGCAAATCGAGATAGGGACGCATCGGGTCGACTATGCCTTTTCACCGGCGCGGACGCCACCCGAATTGACGCCGCGGATCGACCTTCGGGCTACAATTCGCAGGGCGGGATGTCCTTCGGCTCGGGGCGGGGTTCGCGCGCCTGGAACTGCGCGAAATAGGATTCGGTGTCGGCCAGTCGCTCGAACCGGATGAGCTCGTAGCCGACCGCCGCGAATTCGCAGACCAGGAGACGCGGCGGCGTCCCGTGACGGGCGGTGGGCCGGTCCGCATCGACGACGACGACGCTCCCGTCCCGCTTCAGCCCGCCGCGCAGGTTCCACAGGAATTCGCTCGGCCGCTCGATCTCGTGATACATGTGGATCATGAAGATCCGGTCGAACGAGGCCGGCGGTAGTTGCGGATCATTGGGCAGACCGAGCTTCAGGGCGACATTGTCGAGCCGCTCGCGCTGGACCCGATTGGCAAGCTCGCGGATCGTCTCCGGAATGATGTCCTCGGCCAGCACCCGTCCGGTCCGTCCGACCATCGGCGATAGCCGCACCGTATAATAACCTTCGCCGGCACCGATATCGGCGACCCGCATCCCTGGCTGCACTTCGGCGAGCCGGGTGACCGTCTCGAACTCTCCGCTGCGATCGCGGGCGTCCTCGTCGAGATAACGCGAGGATTCGATCGGCGCGACCGGGCGGTGGGGATCGGGGAAAGTAGTTTGCGCCTGCTGCTCCTGGCAGCCGCAGGCGAGCAACAGGAAGGCCAGCGCGCCCGCCGATCGACGTCGGCTCGCGAGGTTTGAGAGCCAGCCCTTAATCGACATCTTCCACTTCGATCTTCTCGCCGGTCACGCGCTGCGACAAAGCGGCGGCCATGAACCGATCGAGGTCGCCGTCCAGGACGTCGCTCGGCGAAGTGGAGGTAACCCCGGTGCGCAGATCCTTCACCAGCTGATAGGGCTGGAGGACATAGGAGCGGATCTGGTGCCCCCAGCCGATATCGGTCTTGGCGGCGTGCTGGGCGCTGGCTTCGGCTTCGCGGCGCTGAAGCTCGGCCTCGTAGAGCCGGGCCTTGAGCATCTTCATCGCCTCGGCCCGGTTCTTGTGCTGGGATCTCTGGTTCTGGCAGGCGACGATGATTCCGGTCGGGACATGGGTGATCCGGACCGCGGAATCGGTCGTGTTGACGTGCTGCCCTCCGGCTCCCGACGACCGGTAGGTGTCGATCTTCAGGTCCTTCTCCTCGACCTCGACGCCGATATCCTCGTCGACCTCGGGATAGACCCAGACGCTTGCGAAGCTGGTGTGGCGGCGCGCCGAGCTGTCATAGGGGCTGATCCGGACCAGCCGGTGAACGCCGCTTTCGGTCTTGGCGTAGCCATAGGCATTCTCGCCCTTGAGCAACAAGGTCGCGGACTTGATTCCGGCCTGCTCGCCGGAATGGTGGTCGACCAGCTCCACCTTCATACCGTGCCGTTCAGCCCAGCGCGCGTACATGCGCTGGAGCATCTCGGCCCAGTCCTGGCTCTCGGTGCCGCCGGCGCCCGCGTGAATTTCGAGATAGGTATCGTTGGAATCCGCTTCGCCCGCAAGCAGGGCCTGCACCTTGTCGGCATCAGCGCGCTCGGCAAGCGCGGCGAGCGTCGCGAGGCCTTCGTTGACGGTATCCTCGTCATCTTCCATCTCGCCCAGTTCGACGAAC
>DAINCA010000042.1:0-12481 GCA_036732645.1 Allosphingosinicella sp. | reverse complement strand
GGATTGTTGGTGGCTCCGATGGCCTCATAGAAAGCCTTTGCGGCAGCCAGATCTGCGACCGGCAGATTGACGAAAATCATCTTCGACATGGGCCCTCCACTGAACCTGGATCAGCGAATCGCTGTTTGACGGTGATGCGCCTGTAGGTTATGAAAAACAACTGTGAAGTTAGAAAATGTAACTGACATTGAGCACGTTTCGTCGCGCAGACGCTATGACGATGCCTGCGCCGCCACCCATGGCATGGACATTATCGGCGAACGCTGGGCACTTCCGGTCATGCGCGAGCTGATGCTCGGTCCGCGCCGGTTCGGCGAGCTCAAGTCCAGCCTTCGCGGAATCAGCGCCAACGTCCTCACCCAGCGGCTCGAGGGCCTCGAAGCGGCCGGAGTCCTGAAGCGCACGCGGCTTCCGCCTCCTGCCTCGGTCCAGGTCTACGAGCTTACGACCTGGGGATATGAAGCCGGCCCGATCTTCCAGGCGATGGGGCGCTGGGCGGTGAAATCGCCTGCGCACGATCCGAGCCGGCCGTTCAGCGCGGTGTCGTTGATGCTGTCGTTCAGGACGATGATCGACCTGAACCGAACCGACGGACTCGTCGCCAGGATCGGTTTCAGGATCGGCGACGACAGCTTCATCATGGGGATAGCCGACCGGGCCGTGACGCTCGGCCGAGGCGAGACGGACGGCTGCGACCTCGTCTTCACCGGCCCGACGAGCGTCATCGGTGCGGCCGCTTATGGCGGCGTGCCGCTGGCGGAGCTGGTGCGATCGGGCGAGCTGGCGATCGAAGGGGATCGGGCGCTGGCCGAGCGATTCGTGACCTTGTTCCCATTGCCGCCCAAGGCAGGCGCTTCTTAACCCCATCGAACGGCCGGGACTCGGTGTCGGCGATCGTGAATCGCGCCGTCAGTCCTCCAGCGTGAAGCCGATACGAAGAGTCACCTGATAATGGCCGACCCTATTGTCCTCGACATGGCCGCGCGTGCTGAGCACCTCGAACCAGCGTATCTCCCGGATGGTCTGGGAAGCGCGGGCAATCGCCCGCTGAATCGCATCTTCGATGCTGTCGGGCGAGCTGCCGACGATTTCGACGATCTTGTAGACATGGTCGCTCATGTTCCGCTCTCCTGTCCTGGACATCGCCGGGAGCTGATCACCAACATTGCTTGCGCGCGGCCGTTCCATCCTTAGGCTTGGCCCACACGCTGCGGAGACCATTTGATGCGCCTTTCGATCCTTTTCGCCTTGACCCTCGCCTGCGCCACGCCCGCTCTGGCCGCCCCGGCCGACGATCTGCGCGCCTTGATGGCCGAACATTATCAGTGGCTTCTTCGGGAGAGCCCGATCGAGGCCACGGCCCTGGGCGTTCGCGACTATGACGACCGGATCACCGATCTCAGTCCCGAGGCGCGGGAGAGACGTGTCCGCGAGGCGCAGGCTTTTCTCGAGCAGCTCGACCGGATTCCGGCGGATCAGCTCGACCGCGCCGACCGGGTGAACCACGCAATCCTTCGCCGAACATTGGCCGAGACGGTCGACGATCATCTTCATGCCCAGCGCGACATGCTGTTCACCACTTATTATGGCTGGCACCAGGGATTTGCGGGGATCGCCCGCGGGCTGCCCTTCCGGACGAGGGCCGATTTCGAAAGCTATCTGACCCGGATCGAGCAATATCCGCGATTGAACGATCAGGCGCTGGCGATCACAGCCAATGCGGTCCGCGGCGGTCATGTCCTGCCCTGCTCGGTCCTCACCGGCTACGAGCGGACGATCGCCGGCGTCATTGCCGAGGATCCGACGCAATCTCGTTTCTACGAGCCGTTCGCCGAGACCCGGCCGACGAACATTTCCGAAAGCGAGTGGACGGCCCTTCAGCAACGTGCGCGGCGCATCATCACCACCGCCGTCAACCCGGCCTATCAAAGGCACCTGGATTTCTACCTGAACGAGTATAAGCCGCATTGCGCGCGAAACGACAGCATCTCCGCGCAACGCGGCGGCGCCGAATATTACGCCTCTCGGGTTCGAAGCTTCACGACCACGAATCTGACGCCGCAGCAGATCCATGACATCGGCCTGAGAGAAGTGACCCGGATCCGGACCGAGATGGACCAGGTGGCCCGCTCGGCGGGTTTCGCCACCCGCCAGGCGATGATCCAGGATCTGCGAACCAACCCGCGTCATTTCGCGAATAGTCCCGAGCAATTGATGCAGGCGACGGCCCGCGTGGCCAAGCATATCGACGGGCAGATGCCGCTCTTCTTCGGCACGCTTCCACGCTTGCCTTACGGTATCCGCGAGATTCCGGCCGAGATCGCCGAGGGTACGACGACCGCTTATTACAGCTCGGGTGCTCCGGAGAGCGGGATCGCCGGCACTTATTACGTCAACACGTCGAAGCTCGACCAGCGTCCACTCTGGGAGATCCCGGCCTTGAGCCTTCACGAGGCCGTCCCCGGGCACCACCACCAGATCGCGCTCCAGCAGGAAATGGAGATCCCGCCCTTCCGGCGACACTTCACCGGCTTCACCGCCTTCACCGAAGGCTGGGGACTCTATGCCGAGAGTCTCGGGGGCGACATGGGACTGTACGACACGCCGGAGCGGCGCATGGGCGAATTGTCCTATCAGATGTGGCGCGCCTCACGTCTGGTCGTCGACACGGGGATCCACGCGATGGGCTGGGACAAGGCCCGTGCGGTCCAGCTCATGCGGGAAAATACCGCCCTGACCGACGCCAATATCGACGCGGAGGTGAACCGCTACATCAGCTGGCCCGGCCAGGCTCTCGGCTACATGATCGGACGTCTCAAGATATTGGAGCTTCGCCGCGCCGCCGAGCATTCGCTGGGCGAGCGGTTCGACCTTCGCCGTTTCCACGACGCGGTGCTTCGCAACGGCTCGGTGCCGCTCGACGTGCTCGAGTCCGAGATCAACTTCTGGATCGAGTCGGAGCGGCAGCGCGCATCATGACCCGGCGCCCTCGCCTTGGCTGACAACCGGGCTCGAGCAATCTGGCCTGGAGCCATTTTCGCTTTGGCTTCCGGCTGTGCCGCGCAGACCGCGGCCATGGACGATCGCGTTCTCGCGGCGCCTCATCTCGCCAGTGCCGCCGCGCAGGTGAAGAGATGTTATCAGTCGCCCCGCGTGAGCCATTCCGGCCGTCAGATCGTCACGACATTGCGGCTCAGGATAACCGATCAGGGATTCCCGGACGGACTCCCGGTGATCGTCGGTCAGCACGGGGTCACGGCCGCGAACCGGGCCTTTGCCGATCGCATGGCTCAGGCGGCGATCGGCGCGGTGGTAAGGTGCGCGCCGTTACGGCTTCCGCCGGAGCTTTATCGAAATGGCTGGCGCGAGTTCGAACTGACCTTCAGTCCGCTCGCTACCGCTTAGTGCCGGTCGATCACAGACGCGGGCGTCAGCCGACGCGTCGACTGGGCGCGCTCCACCAGCCCGTCAGGCGTCGGCCGATCGGCGACGATGGCCGCTCTCGGACCGGAAGGGGCGAGGCCGGAACCGTGGCCACCTCCTCCTCGTCATAAAGCCGCAGATTCCGCGGCCGGCTCGGGCGCAGCGGGGCCCGCCCCTTCAGCAGATCCTCGGCGGCCTTGAGCGCTCGAACCAGATCCTCTTCGCTGAACGGCTTGAGCAGGCAGCCCAGGGCGAGGTCCCTTAGCGGGAAGGAAGGCGCCTTGCCGCTGGTGAAGAGGCAGGGAATGCCGAGCTCGGTGAACTTGGCGGCGACCGAGAAGCCGGTCGACCCATGAGCGAGCTGGAGATCGACCAGGGCCAGATCAGGGCGGCGTCGCTCCACCGCCGCTATTGCAGTGGCGCAATCGTCGGCAACATCGGTGACCCGATAACGCGGATTCAGTTCGACGAGATACTTCAGGGTGTCGGCGAAAAGCGGCTCATCCTCGACAATCAGAATATTCAACATGCGGATCCCATCCCCTGCTCCACAGCGTTTCGATTCTTTACCGAAACGGCAGGCGAGGGAATCCAGGGGGCGAGAATTTGCGGCCAGTGATTCCATATGAGCGCCGAAGCGATGGATCAAAATCGCATATGCCCTTCGAGCACGGTAACGCAGCGGCCGCCGAGGACCGCCCGATCCTGCTCGTGCCGGCACTGCAGATGGCCGCCGCGCCGGCTGGCCTGGTAGGCACCGAAGCTCTCCTTGCCGAGGCGCTCGCTCCAGAACGGCGTCAGCGCGGCGTGGGCCGATCCGGTGACCGGGTCCTCGTCGATTCCCCAGGCGGAGACGAAAACGCGGCTGATGACGTCGCAATCCTCCCCGGCCGCCGTCACGATCGCCATCAGCGGAATGTCCTTGAGTCGCCCGAAATCCGGACTGCACCCCCGGACGATATCGGCGTCGGCCACGAGGACGATCGCCGTCGCCTGGGACGAATCCGACGAAAGGAAGATTTCGGCGCGATCGAGGCGCAAGGCGGAGAGGAGTTCGCGATGTTCGCCGGGTTCGACCGCAATCGCCGGAAGGTCCAGGCTGAGGGCCTGACCATCCCGCGCCACCGAAAGGATTCCCGACTTGCGCGTTCGAAAGCGGATCTGGTCGCGGTCACCCACCAGGACATGACCGCTGGCGAGGGTGGCATGTCCGCAAAGATCGACTTCGACGGTCGGCGTGAACCAGCGCAGCTCGAAATCGGCATCGCCTTCAGCCGGGATCGTGAAGGCGGTCTCGGCGAGATTATTCTCCATCGCGATCGCCTGCAGGATGTCGTCGGGGAGCCACTGGTCGAGCGGCATGACCGCCGCCGGATTGCCGGTGAAGGGGCGATCGGCAAACGCATCGACCTGGATCAGCCGCAGTTCGACCATGTTCAGGATTCCTTCTTCGTCTCGTCGGTCTCGACCAAAGCATTGCCCGGCTGATCGACATGGCCTTCCGGGTCGAGATGGATCAGCACCTCGACTCCAGGGAACTCCCCTTTCAGGTCGTCCTCGATTTCCTCCATCACCTGATGGGCGGCCGCGACGCTCATATTCGGGTCTATCCAGATGTGGAACTGGGCGAATTCGTCGCCGCCGCTCGACCGGGTACGCAGATCGTGAATGCCGCGACCCTGCGGATGCCGCGCCGCCACCGCGACGAACCTCTTGCGTTTCTCCTCGGGCCACTCGCGATCCATCAGCTGATCGATCGCATTTGCCGAGGCCCGGCGGGCAGCGGCGATCAGCCATAAGGCGATCGCCAGGCCGAACAAAGGGTCGGCACCGACCAGGCCGACATATTGGTCCAGGACCAAGGCGGCGATCACCGACAAATTGAGGAGCAGGTCGCTCTGGTAATGAACCGAGTCGGCACCGATCGCGACCGATCCGGTGCGGCGGATCACCGACCTTTGATAAGCGAGCAAAGCGAATGTGACCGCGATCGCCGCCAAAGACACAATAATCCCGTTGGCCGCCTCCTGGGTCTGTTGCCCGTCGAGCAGGCGAAGGACCGCGCGCCAGGCGATCGCGACGGCCGAAAGGCTGATCAATATCGCCTGGACCAAGGCTGCCAGGGATTCCGCCTTGCCATGACCGAAGCGATGATCGTGGTCGGCCGGCATCGCGGCCACCCGCACGCCTGCAAGAGTGATCAAGGACGCGATCAAATCGAGGCTGGTATCGGCGAGCGATCCCAGCATCGCCACCGAGCCGGTCTGGAAGGCGGAATAAGCCTTGAGCAGGAGCAGCAGGGAGGCCGCCCCGACGCTGGCGATCGCCGCCCGAGTTGTCAGCGACGACCTATGCTCACGGTCCGTCATGGATAAAGCAGGCTTTCGTCCCAGCCATCGGCGTGGCGCAGGAACAGCCGCCTTTCGTGGAGGCGGTGGGCGCGATCGATCCAGAACTCGATCCGTTCCGCTGTCACTCTATAGCCCGACCAGTGCGGCGGCCGCGGCACCTCGCCGCCCTCATATTTTTTCTCCAGCTCACGGAATCGGGCTTCAAACGTCTGCCGACTGTCGAGCGGCCGCGACTGGTCCGAAGCCCACGCCCCCAATTGGGACTCGCGCGACCGGCTCGCGAAATACAGGTCCGCCGTGTCGCCCGACACCGGCTTTACCGGCCCTTCGATCCGAACCTGCCGGCGAAGCGACTTCCAGTGGAAGAGCAAGGCCGCCCGGTCGTTGTCAGCAAGGTCAGCGCCTTTGCGGCTGAGACTGTTGGTGTAGAAGACGAAGCCTCGTTCGTCGTGCCCCTTCAGAAGCACCATCCGAAGCGAAGGCTGGCCGGATCGGCCGACCGTCGCCAGCGCCATCGCCTCGGGATCGTTGGGCTCGGACAGACGGGCCTCGGCGAACCATTCTTCGAACAGGAGATGCGGATCGGCCACCATGTGCCGGCTCTAGGATGCCGGGCCGCGGCCCGCAACGGCGGCATGATGCTCCGGAGGTCTCCGGCCGTCACCCGGGACGGCGCCCCGGGGGCTGCATACACTCGACAACGCCCTTGCGGCACCGCAAGGCTTTGCCCATTTTCTGCTTGTTGCCGCAGCGCAACAGTGGACATTTACGGCGACGTGGAGAACGGAGTTCGAATGGCGGACCTTTATTCGACCCTCGGTGTGGCGCGCGGCGCGAGCGAGGCCGATATCAAGAAGGCGTACCGCAAGCTCGCCAAGGAGCTGCATCCCGATCGCAACAAGGACAATCCCAAGGCATCGGAGCGATTCAGCAAGGTCACGCAGGCCTATGACATCCTGACCGACAAGGACAAACGCGCCCAATATGATCGCGGCGAGATCGACGAGGACGGCAATCCGCGCGCGCCCTTCGGTTACGGCGCCGGCCCGCAGCCGGGCGCCGGCGGGGGTTTCCGGCGGGGGCCGAACGGTTCGGAATTCGAGTTCGGCGGCGAGGCGGCCGACCTTTCCGACCTGTTCGAGGGCCTGTTCAGCGGCGGCGGCGCCCGGCGCAGCGGCCCGTTCGGCGGCTTCGGCCGGAAAACGCCGCCGCCGCGCAAAGGCGCCGACATGGGCTATCGTCTCGACGTACCGTTCGAGGACGCCGCGACCCTGAAGGATCAACGGGTCACTTTGGGCAGCGGCAAGACCTTCGACATCAAGCTGCCAGCCGGCCTGGAAGACGGGGCCAGGATTCGCCTGGCCGGCCAGGGACAGCCCGGCCCCGCCGGCAATGGCGACGCGTTCGTGACGATCGCGGTCAAGCCGCACCGTTTCTTCCGCCGCGAGGGCGACAATATCCGCCTCGAACTGCCGGTTTCCCTCGATGAGGCCGTGCTCGGCGCGAAAGTCCGGGTCCCAACGGTCGACGGCCCGGTGATGCTGAGCGTGCCCAAGGGCTCCACTTCAGGCAAGGTGCTCCGATTGAAAGGCAAGGGCTTCACCGGCAAGAGCGGCCAGCGCGGCGATCAGCTGGTGACCTTGATGGTCGACGTGCCGGATGACGAAGAGCTGGCGCGCCTCGTCGAAGGCTGGGCCGGAAGGGGCAAGCGCAACCCGAGAGCCTCATTGGGCGTCTAGGTGAATAATCCGTCCCCTAGACCGATGGACCTGCATTAGTGCTCGATATTTCCCCCGAATCCCCGGAAGCCCGGCGCAAGCGGCTCGCAAAGGCGAAGGCCCGGTTCGGAACGATCAAGGAGAATCTCAGGAATCGCAGCCGGATTTGGGAGGTTACGAAGCGGGTCGCGATCGGCGTCTACTCCGACGGGTTCATCCATGCCGGCAACCTGGCTTATCTTGCCTTGCTGTCGATTTTCCCGTTCGTCATCGTCGCCGCGGCCATTGCCCGTCTGCTCGGGGGCACCGAAGAGGGGATGGCAGCGGTGAACGGCCTGCTCCAGACTATGCCGCCCAATGTCGCCGATGTGCTCCGGCGCCCGATCCAGGACGTCGCCGAGGCCCGCACCGGAGGCCTGCTCTGGCTCGGCGCCATCGTCGGCCTCTGGACCACCGGAAGTTTCATCGAAACGATCCGGGATATTATCCGCCGGGCTTATGGCGTCACCTTCAGCCGTCCCTTCTGGGAATATCGTCTCGGATCGGCTGGAATGATCATCGGTGCCGTGATCCTGGCCATGATAGCCTTTGCCCTTTCGATCGTGCTGTCGGGCGTTCAGCAATTCCTCGTCGAGGAGATTCCGGGCGCCGATGATCTCGTCGGCCTTCTCAACCTGCTCCAGGCGGCGCCCGCGTTGCTCCTGTTCGGGTCGCTATACCTGTTGTTCCTCATCCTCACGCCGAAACGCTATCGCAATTGTCCCAAATGGCCCGGAGCCGCGTTCGTCGCGGGTTGGTGGGTCGGGACCACCTCGCTCCTGCCGGTCGCCCTGAAGAGCCTCGGCGGCTATGATCTCACCTACGGCAGCCTCGCCGGAATCATCATCTCCTTGTTCTTCTTCTTCATCATCGGCCTCGGTCTCGTTATCGGAGCGGAGCTCAACGCCGCCCTTGCCGAGACGCCGACGCCCACGCATGAGGACGAGGTCGCCGCGATCCAGGAAGAGGTCGCCGAGAAGGCCGAGCTGAAGGCAGAGGAAAAGGCGGACGAGGCCGTCGAACAGGAGGAAGAATGACCGGGTTGATGGCAGGAAAACGCGGCCTGATCATGGGCCTCGCCAACGACCGCTCGCTCGCCTGGGGTATTTCCAAGGCGCTGGCCGCCCACGGCGCTGAGCTCGCTTTCTCCTATCAGGGCGATGCTCTCGAGAAACGCGTCCGGCCGCTGGCGCAGGAGGTCGGATCCGATTTCCTCGTGGAGTGCGACGTCGGCGACATGGCGAATCTGGATCGCGCCTTCGAGACCCTTCGCGAGCGCTGGGAGACGATCGACTTTCTCGTCCACGCCATCGGCTTCTCCGACAAGAACGAGCTGAGGGGAAAGTTCGTCGACACCAGCCTGGAGAATTTCCTGCTGACGATGAACATCTCGGTCTACAGCTTCGTCGCGGTCACCCGTCGGGCGCGGGCGATGATGCCGAACGGCGGCAGCATCCTCACATTGTCTTATTATGGCGCCGAGAAGGTAGTGCCGCATTACAACGTCATGGGGCTCGCCAAGGCGGCGCTGGAAAGCAGCGTCAAATATCTCGCCATGGACCTCGGCCCGGAGAATATCCGGGTCAATGCGATCTCGGCCGGGCCGATCAAGACCCTGGCGGCGAGCGGGATCGGCGACTTCCGCTACATCCTCAAGTGGAACGAGCTCAATTCCCCGATGAAGCGCAACGTCACGATCGAGGAGGTCGGCGGCGGCGCCCTTTATCTGCTTTCCGATCTTGCATCGGGCGTGACCGGCGAAATCCATCATGTCGACGCCGGCTACAACGTCATCGGCATGAAGGCCGAGGACGCGCCCGACATCGCGCTGGCGTGACCTTTCGGATCAGGCCGGCGGAACCGACCGACGCCGAAGCTATTCGGCGCATCCATCTTTCGGCTTTCCCGACCGCCCTCGAGGCCGATCTGGTCGAGCGTCTCGACCGCGACGGCGACCTCATCATCTCGCTGGTCGCCGAGCGGCAAAGCGAGGCCGTCGGCCATGTCGCTCTCAGCCGGATGAAGGTCGAAGCAGAGGGTCGCCGCTGGCGCGCGCTTGGGCTCGGGCCGATCGGGGTCGAGCGCTCCATGCAAGGCAGCGGTGCCGGCACCGCCTTGATCGAGGCCGCCAAGGCGATCGCCAGAGCGACCAGAGAGGAGCTGATCTTCGTCCTGGGTGAACCCGATTATTATCGCCGTTTCGGTTTTTCGGCCGAGATCGCAGGGCCGTTCGAAGCGCCTTATTCCGGACCGTTCTTCATGGCGCTGACGCTCCAGCCTGGCCTGTCCTTGCCGGCCAGGGGCTCCGCCGATTACGCGGCGGCCTTCGCCGAGCTGAGCGAGCGGACATGAGCGTGAACAGCTTCGGACGGCTGTTCCGCTTCACCACCTGGGGGGAGAGCCATGGGCCGGCGATCGGCGCGGTGATCGACGGCTGCCCTCCTGGTCTTGCCTTGTCCGAGGCGGACATCCAGCCCTGGCTGGACCGTCGGCGTCCCGGCTCGAGCGCCCTGACCAGCGCCCGCAGCGAGCCGGATCGCGTGCGAATATTGTCGGGCGTATTCGAGGGAAGGACCACCGGAACGCCGATCAGCCTGATGATCGAGAATGAGGATCCGCGATCCGGTGATTATTCGCCCAATGCGTTTCGGCCCGGCCACGCCGATTACGCCTATCAGGCCAAATATGGACATCGCGACTGGCGCGGCGGCGGCCGATCGTCGGCGCGCGAGACCGCCGCCCGGGTGGCGGCCGGCGCCGTCGCCCGATTGCTGATCCCCGAAGTGGCGATCGCGGCCCGGCCGACCGAAATTGGCGGCTGCACCGACGAATCGGCCTGGCCCGCCTTGATCGATCAGGCCCGCGAGGAGGGAAGTTCGCTCGGGGCCGTCGTCGAAGCGGTCGCCGAGGGGGTGCCGGCCGGCTGGGGCGCGCCAGTCTATGCCAAACTGGATGCCGATCTCGCGGCGGCCGCGATGTCGATCAATGCCGTCAAGGGAGTCGAGATCGGCGCCGGCTTCGCCGCGGCCCGGCTCCGCGGCGAGGAGAATGTCGATCCCATGCGCGAAGGGGAGAATGGTCCCCTCTTCGCTTCGAACAATGCCGGAGGAATCGCCGGCGGCATTGCCACTGGCCAGCCGATCCTGCTTCGAGCGGCCTTCAAGCCCACTTCGTCGATCCGCCAGCCCGTCGCCACCATCGATCGAGAGGGAAAGTCGACCCAGATCTCGACGACTGGGCGGCACGATCCATGTGTCGCGCTCCGGGGCGCGCCGGTGCTGGAGGCGATGATCGCTCTGGTGCTGGCGGACCACAAATTGCTTCATCGCGGCCAGTGCGGGTGAACACATGGCCGACGTGACGAGACGTTTGTTCATTCACGGCCGGGTGCAGGGCGTGTTCTACCGCGGCTGGAGCGTCGACCAAGCGAGGGGGCTCGGGCTCCGCGGCTGGGTCCGCAACCGAAGCGACGGCCGCGTCGAAATGCTTATCGCGGGCGACAAGGCGCAGGTGGAGCGGATGATCGAGTCTTGCCGCGAGGGGCCGCCCTCGGCCCTTGTCGATAGGATCGACGTTCAGGAAACAGACGAAGCCGCACCCGAAAGCTTCGAGCAACGGCCGACGCTCTAGACCCTCGCCTCCGGCGTAACCGAAAGACTAAAGCGACCGAGTCCCGATGAGCGTGCCCTTGCTTCCGCTCCGGGTCATCTCGAAGTGGAAATCGGGGCGGAGCTTGCGCCAGCGCCGGGCGACAAAGCGTTCGCCAGGCCGGGCCGCATCGTCGAGCATGACCGTCCCGCCCGGCGAGACATTGTCGAACAGGCAGGCCGCGGCGCCGCGGGTGAAGGGATGGATCGCCCAGGGCGGACCATCGATCAGCATCAGATCGATATTCTTGGGGAGCGGACCGTGATCGTACCAGAGACCCGGCCAGTCTTCGGTCGGACGCAGCGGGACGGCGCGAAGGTCGGCCTTCAGACCATGATCGGCAAGCCAGCGCCGGGTCGAATCGACGAAGTCCTTATGCTGTTCGAAGCTGATCAGCTGGCCGCCGCCCGCTTTCTGGAGCGCCCGGGCGAGGATCAGGGTCGAGGCCCCGGTCCCGAACTCGACGACGAGTTTCGGCCGGTGCTCGAGGATATGATCGACGAGCAAGGTGAGAAGGCCGGTGTCGGCCTTCCAGCTGCCGAGATAAGGCAGAGCGTCATGTGGCAGGTCGAGCCGGTCGAGCAAAGCATGCTTCGCAGCCAAGGTCCCGCCGTGCAGGCTTCGCAACAGCCATGGCCACTGAATCGCGCCAAAGGCGATGACCGCCGCCCGGTCGCCGAGCGACCGGCCATATTCGCTGATCGTCTCGATCGGGATCGGCCGTGGCAACAGGCCGGTAGCTTCACGGGTCGTCATAATCTGTCTCGTTCACCTAAAAATTTCAGCCCGCAAACGGGTCACGCACCAGAATCGTGTCGTCGCGTTCCGGACTCGTCGACACCAAAGCGACGGGGCAGTCGATCAGTTCCTCTATCCGCCGGATGTACTTGATCGCCTGAGCCGGCAATTGGGCCCAGCTGCGGGCGCCGAACGTCGATTCGCCCCAGCCCGATATCGTCTCGTAAACCGGCTCGACAGAGGCCTGATCGAGCGAGTGGGCCGGGAGATGGTCAAGCAGTTCGCCGCGAAGGCGGTAGCCGGTGCAGATCCTGATCTCGTCGAGGCCGTCGAGGACGTCGAGCTTGGTAAGCGCGATCCCGGTGACTCCGGACACCGCCATGGACTGGCGAACGAGCACGGCGTCGAACCAGCCGCACCGGCGCTTGCGGCCGGTGACGGTGCCGAACTCATGGCCTCGCTCGCCGAGCCGCTGACCGATCTCGTCGTCCAGCTCGGTCGGGAAAGGCCCGGAGCCGACCCGGGTGGTGTAGGCCTTGACGATGCCGAGCACGAAGCCGGCGG